>JABHXS010000005.1 GCA_018657165.1 Nitrosomonadales bacterium | reverse complement strand
CCCAGCAGAAATAAGAGGCGACTTTTGAGTTCACCCATTTTACTTAACTGACCTAATGTAGAATTTTCAGCCAAAATTTACTTCGTTTTTTTTACGGGTTTATTTTTTACTGAATCTTTTTTTTCTACTTTAGAAGTTGTATTTACAGACTCATCAACCTTTCCACCTGAATCTTTAATAGCTTTTAATGCACCTTTTGTAAGACTAATACCTTGTATAGTAAACTTTTTAGTAACTTCACCTGATAGGAATATTTTGGCATTTAAAGACATATTAGGTATCAAATTTGCTGCCTTAAGGGATAGTAAATCGACTACATCTGTTTCTAGCTTATTTAATTCGCTTGTTCTTACTTTAGCGTTATAAGGCTTAGCCATAGATTTAAAACCTCTTTTAGGCAGTCTTCTTTGAATAGGCATTTGGCCACCTTCAAATCCTACCTTATGAAAACCACCCGCTCTGGATTTTTGACCTTTGTGCCCTCGACCCGCAGTTTTACCAAAACCTGAGCCAATTCCTCGTCCAACTCGCCTAACTTCCTTCTTGGAACCCTCAGAGGGTTTAATAGTATTTAATCTCATGTTGAAACCTCATCTACTTTAAGTAAGTAATTTACTGCCTTTATCATTCCCCTTATTGCTGGGGTATCTTCTAGTTCAACGCTATGACGCATTCTTCTTAACCCAAGCCCCTTAACTGTTGCTTTATGTGCTACAGATTTATGAATTGGACTTTTAACAAGAGTCACTTTAATTTTTTTTCCTTTAGCCATATCTAACCTCTAATCTCTTCTATTGTTTTACCTCTTTTAGCAGCGATATCTGATGGCGTGTTCATAGAAGACAGCCCATTTAACGTCGCTCTAACTACATTATAGGGGTTTGCTGATCCTATACATTTCGCTAAAACATCTGTTATTCCCATAACCTCAAAAATTGCCCTCATTGCCCCACCAGCAATTATTCCTGTACCTTGAGAGGCAGGTAGAATTGTCACTTTTGCAGCTCCATGTCTTCCAGTTACAGAATGGTATAAAGTGCCATTATTTAGCTTAACTTTAATCATTCCTCTTTTAGCCTCTTCCATTGCTTTTTGGACGGCAAGCGGCACTTCTCTTGCTTTGCCCTTACCCATACCAACAGCACCATCACCATCACCAACCACACTCAATGCAGCAAAGCTCATGATACGACCACCTTTAACCACCTTAGTGACACGATTCACATTGATCATTTTTTCTCTAAGGCCGTCAGTTTGTCCTTTATCTTGATTGCCCATATTGTTATTTTTATTTTGTGCCATTTTTTTGTACCGTTCCTAAAATATTAGAATGTTAAGCCGTTTTCACGTGCAGAGTCCGCCAAGGCTTTTACTCGACCATGATATCTATACCCTGACCTATCAAAGGCAACAATCTTTACACCTGCCTTAATCGCCTTGTCAGCTATCCTTTTGCCTATTTCTGTTGCAGCATCTGTATTACTTGTATTCTTTAGTTTTTTCTTAACATCGGCTTCTAAAGTCGAAGCTGAAGCAATAATTTTATTTGTTTCGCCATCGATAACTTGTGCATAAATGTTAGTATTTGACCTGTGTATAGATAACCGAGTTTTGCCTAAGTAGGCCATGTTTGCTCTAGATTTTGTTGCCCTTCTGATTCTTGCATTATTTTTTGTCATCATCTACCCCTTATGCTTTTTTAGCTTCTTTCATTACCACATGTTCATCAATGTAACGAACACCTTTGCCTTTATATGGCTCAGGTGGCCTATAAGCACGAATCTCTGCTGCTACCTGACCAACTACTTGTTTATTTGAGCTTTTTAACACAATTTCCGTTTGTGATGGTGTTTGTGCAGAAACGCCTTCGGGAAGTGCATGGCTTATTGAATGTGAAAAACCTAGCTCTAGATTAATTTTATTTCCTTGTGCCTGAGCTTTATAGCCTACACCTATTAATTGTAATTTTTTTTCAAATCCCACAGAAACACCAATCACCATATTTTGTACCAATGCTCTAATTGTTCCAGACATGGCTATGGAATGATTTGTTGTTTCTTTAGCTGAGAATAAGAGAGTATTTTCTTCTTTTTTAATTTCTACTTGACCTTTTAGATCCTGACTCATCTCTCCCAAAGGTCCTTTTATTAAGATATTGTCAGCCGTTAAAGTGACTTCTACTTTTTCAGGAACAACTACCGGGTTATTTGCAACTCTAGACATATTTTCTCCTTATTCAACGTAGCAAAGGACTTCACCGCCAACACCTGCAGCCCTTGCTTTAATATCTGTCATTACACCCTTGGAAGTTGTTACGATTGCTACTCCAAGCCCATTCATCACTTTAGGTAAATTGTTGCTTGATTTATATAGTCTCAAGCTTGGCTTGCTTGCCCGTTGTATATTTTCTATCACTGGCTCACCTGCGTAATATTTTAATTCAATGTTAAGCAACGGCTTGCCGTTATTCTCTTCAACACTAAACCCTTCAATGTAACCCTCATCTTTAAGAACATTGGCAATTGCTTTTTTTACCTTAGAGGCTGGTAAAGTAACATTAACTTTACTTCTCATTTGACCATTTCTTATTCGGGTTAACATATCTGATATCGGATCTTGCATACTCATATTTTTTCCCCTTTTACCAACTTGCCTTAACGACACCTGGAACTTCACCAGCCATCATAAGATCTCTAAGCTTGCCTCGCGCAAGGCCAAACTTTTTATAAACACCTCTTGGGCGACCCGTTAAAGCACATCTTGTTCTTAGTCGCACAGGACTAGAGTTTCTTGGAAGAGCTTGAAGTTTTTGTCTTGCTTCAGCTTTTTGTTCTTTCGAAGCAGAAGAATCATTTATAACTTCATTTAAAGACAAACGCTTTGCTTTATATTTCTCAACTAATTTCAAACGCTTAGTTTCTCTTTGAGTCATACATAATTTAGCCATATTTACCTTAACCCCTAAATGGAAAGCTGAAAGCAGATAAAAGTGCTTTCGCTTCTTCGTCTGTTTTTGCTGTTGTTGTAATTGTGATATTCATCCCTCTAAGAGAATCAATTTTGTCATACTGAATTTCAGGGAAAATAATTTGTTCCTTTATGCCCATATTATAATTACCTCTCCCATCAAAAGATTTTGGAGATAGTCCCCTAAAATCTCTTTCTCTTGGAATTGCAATTGAAATTAATCGATCTAGAAATGTATACATATTAGATTTTCTTAAAGTTACCTTACAGCCAACTGGATAATTATCTCTAATCTTAAAACCAGCTATCGATTTCTTTGAAAGTGTAACAATAGGCTTTTGCCCTGCGATCTTTTCCATATCGCCAACTGCATTTTCCATAACTTTTTTATCAGCAACAGCCTCACCAACACCCATATTTAATGTAATTTTTTCAATTCTTGGAACTTCCATAACGGATTTATACTTAAATTGATCTGTTAATTCTTTAACAACAGTGCCAACATAATATTCTTTTAATCTAGCCATATTTTTTATCCTAAACGTCTATTGCTTCTTGTGTAGATTTATAAATGCGAATTTTTTTTCCATCTTTTAATTCTTTAAAATTTACCTTGTCTGTTTTATTAGACTTCGTATTAAAAATAGCAATGTTTGATATATTTATAGGCATCTCTTTGCTTACCAAACCACCTTGGTCGCCTTTAGCAGGATTTGGTTTTGTATGTTTTTTTACCATATTCAAACCCTCTACAACCACACGGTTATTTTTTAAGATACTCAGAACAATCCCCTGCTTTCCTTTATCTTTTCCTGTATTAAGTATGACCTTGTCACCTTTACGTATTTTATTCACTTTACAACTCCTAAATAACTTCTGGGGCTAACGACACAATCTTCATAAACTTTTCCGTTCTAAGTTCACGTGTCACTGGACCAAAAATACGAGTACCAATTGGCTCTAGTTTCGCATTTAATAATACAGCTGCATTACCATCAAATTTGATTAATGAGCCATCTGTTCTTCTTACTCCGCTTGCTGTTCTTACTACAACAGCTGAATAAACCTCACCTTTTTTTACACGTCCTCGAGGTGCAGCATCTTTAATGGCTACCTTAATAATGTCTCCAATACCGGCATACCTTCTTTTAGAGCCGCCTAATACTTTAATGCACATTACAGAGCGCGCACCTGTATTATCGGCAACATCTAATCTTGATTGTGTTTGTATCATTTTATATTCTCCAACTTAATCCGTTTAACCAATCCAGCCCTATAAAACAAAAATCAGGCCAAAGCCACGGTCAGTATTGGGGCGTTAGCTTGTAATATTTATCTGAACGCCGAAAAGAGCAAAATTATAAGTTATTGCTACTATTTTCTCAAGTAAAACATTATTTTACTTATTTCTCTTGAACTGCTTTTGAAACAACTTTTGTTACAACCCAAGATTTATTTTTTGAGACGGGCTTTCCTTCAGTAATCTCAACTAAATCCCCCTCATTTATTTCATTTTTTTCATCATGGGCGTGAACCTTTGTTGATAACTTAATAATCTTACCAACAACTGGATGTTTAACTAGTCTTGGAACCCGTACGGTAACAGTTTTATCCATCTTATTACTTTCAACCTTACCCATAAGCGTTCTAATTATTTTTTTTGTTTCAGCCATAATGATTAACTATCCCCTTTTTCTGCAAGAACGGTCATTACTCTTGCGATATCTTTTTTTATCTTTCCTAATTGATCATTTTTATTTGATTGTTGAGTTGAAATTTGCATTCTCGTAGAGAATTGTGCTTTCCTTAATTCGATTAACTCCTTATTAAGATCCTCTTTATTTTTTTTTCTCAAATCTAAAGCTTTCATAACTATCTCCTTAACCGCCAATGTGTCTAGATGCAAATGTCGTTAATAAAGGTAGTTTAGATGCGGCTAATCTGAATGCCTCTTTAGCTGTTGCCTCATCCACGCCATCCATTTCATATAACATTTTTCCTGGTTGTATTTCAGCTACAAAATACTCAACGCTCCCCTTACCTTTACCCATTCTTACTTCTGCAGGTTTTTTTGTAATAGGTTTATCAGGAAAGATTCTGATCCAAATTCGACCACCCCTTTTGATGTGTCTTGTCATTACCCTTCTTGCAGCTTCGATTTGTCTTGCTGTTATTCTTCCGCGACCAGTTGCTTTAAGTCCAAAATCTCCAAAACTGACCTTATTCCCTGTTAAAGCAAGCCCTCGATTTCTTCCTTTATGCTGTTTTCTATATTTTTGTCTAGTAGGCTGTAACATTTTTATTTCTCATCTTTTTTTGTTTGAGTGGAATCTGTCTCTGCTTCATCTTTTTTCTTTACTATAACTTTTGGCTTTTTAATGCTCTCTTCTGCTTTATTTTTTTTAACTGCTGCCTTTATAGTTTTTTTAGGTTTAGGCTTTTGTATCTCATCTATTTTTTCAACTTGAGACTCAGTAGAAGTTCTTGGTGCCGTTGGATCTTCAAAAACCTCACCCTTAAATAACCAAACCTTAACTCCAATAATTCCATATTGCGTCTGTGCTCTAGCTGTGCCGTAGTCAACATCTGCTCTGAGGGTATGAAGAGGCACTCGTCCTTCACGATACCATTCAGATCTAGCAATTTCTATTCCGTTTAGTCTGCCTGAACTCATTATTTTTATGCCTTGTGCACCTAATCGCATCGCATTTTGCATTGCTCTTTTCATTGCACGTCTAAACATCACTCTTTTCTCAAGTTGTTGAGCAATGCTTTGAGCAATTAATGTAGCATCAATCTCAGGCTTTCTAACTTCTTCAATATTTAGTTGAACAGGAATACCCATTAAATCTTGTATACTTGTTCTAAGTGACTCAATATCCTCACCTTTTTTCCCAATAACGATACCTGGTCTAGCGGAAAAGATAGTGATTTTGGCATTTTTAGCAGGTCTT
>JABHXS010000153.1 GCA_018657165.1 Nitrosomonadales bacterium | reverse complement strand
GTTTGATGAATGTTATTTTATAAGATATATGTTTTATGAAGCCACTATTTGAGTTAATTATTTTTGATTGGGATGGCACTTTGTCTGATTCAGTAGGGCTTATTACTGATTTAATGATTAAGTCTTTTTTGATGCACGATGTAGCCCCACCATCAAGGCGTGAGGTTGCCGATATCCTTGGTATTAAGTTAAGCGAAGCTTTCGATATTCTTTTGAAAGAAAAAAATCAAAATGCCAGCGAGTCAATATTGAATTCATATATTAACTTATACAACAAGAACTCGAATAAAGTTAAATTATTTGATGGTGTGGAGTTGGGTATCAAGGAATTGCACAGACTGGGCCATAAGATAGCAATTGCAACAGGAGGGGGAAGGAATTACCTAGACAGCTCTCTGGCGCAAACTTCAATCAAAGACTATATAAGCGTGACAAAAACCTCGGATGATTGTTTTTCAAAGCCTCACCCACAAATGTGTAATGAAATTATGGAAGAGCTGATTGTCGAACCTGAAAGAAGTATAGTTATTGGGGATTCAATTCTTGATTTACAGATGGCAAAAAATGCAGGCATTGCATCGCTTGCCGTAACTTATGGAGCCCATAAGCATGATTCTTTATCAGTCTATGGGCCGTTAGACTGTATAGAACATTCAAATATGGTATTTGACTGGATTAGACGGCATGGGTAACTCTGTTATTATAAGTAAGAGCCAATTTAAAGAGTCTGCGGATACAGTTACATTTGACTTTTTTTTAAAGGATGAAAAAAAACAAGGCTTTTTACTTTGGTACGATGGAAAATTTAAGGCTTATATTAACCAGTGTAGACATCTTGATGTCTGTCTTGACTGGCAACCTAACAATTTTTTTGATGAAGAAAAAAAATTCATTATTTGTTCAACTCACGGTGCACTATACTCACCGAATACAGGTGAATGTATTTCTGGCCCATGTAAGGGGAAGAGTTTAATAGAGTTAGATGTGTTAGAAAGAAATGAAGATATTATGATTTTATTTTAGAGAGGGGTGGGGTGCTAGAAAATGGCTGAAAATAAAAAAGAAAATTGGGAACAAAAAACTATTGAAAAAATTGCTTCGAGTTCACTTATAGAGCAAAGGCGAGCAAGGCGTTGGGGTATATTTTTTAAGCTTATAACCCTTTTATATATCGGAATCATTATTTATAGTTTTAATTCTATTTCACAAACATCAATGGCTTCGAATGAGAAGATAACTGCCCTTGTAAAGCTTGATGGTGTTATTGGTAGTAATCTTGAAGTTAATGCTGAGGATGTTGTTAATGGATTAAGGAATGCATATGCACATCAGGGAACTGAAGCTATCATCATATCAATTAATAGCCCTGGAGGAAGCCCTGTACAAGCGGGCATCATAAATGATGAAATAAATAGATATAAGGTGGCCTACCCGGACATACCCATTTACGCAGTGGTTGAAGATATTTGTGCTTCTGGGGGATACTATATTGCTGTAGCTGCAGATCAAATATTTGTTAATCAAGCAAGCATAGTAGGGTCCATTGGGGTTCGTATGGATGGGTTTGGGCTAGAGGGGTTAATTAAAAATATTGGAGTAGAGAGGCGCTTAATGACCGCAGGAAAAAATAAAGGTATGTTAGACCCTTTTCTTCCAATAGTTCCAGAGCAGGAGGAATTTGTTCAAAATCTTCTAAATGAAATTCATGATCAATTTATTGCTGTTGTTAAGCAGGGTAGAGGTGACCGCCTTTCAGATGACCCTTCAATATTTTCAGGTTTATTTTGGGATGGCAATTCATCAATAAAATTAGGTTTGGTTGACAGTATTGGGTCTATTGGGTCCGTTGCACGGGATGTTGTAGGGAACGAAAATATTGTCGACTTTACAGCGAAAGCCTCTTTTGGAGAAAGGATTGCCGAAAAACTAGGCGCAGGCATTGGTTCATCATTCAGCAATACTATTATTAATAAAATAAAAAATAATAGCTATATAAAATAATAAGTTAAGTATTATTTTTAATATAATTTATTAGGTTATTAGTTGAAGAATCAAAAGCTTTTGTGCTTTGGTTGGATGCAAGTTCCGGCAAAACTAGTTTTGCAATTTGTTTCCCATACTCAACACCCCATTGGTCGAATGAATTGATGTTCCAAATAACACCCTGAACAAAGATCTTATGTTCGTACATTGCAACCAATTTACCCAAAGCTCTTGGAGTTAATGAATTAAATATAATTGAGTTAGATGGTCGGTTTCCTTCGAATATCCTGTGGGACACAAGCTTTCTCAAGTCTTTATTATTTTTAATATCATTGCGCATTTCATCTTGCACATCAATTACACTTTTTCCCATCATTAAAGATTGTGTTTGCGCAATAAAATTTGCTTGAAGAATTTGGTGGTGATTATTTTTATCTCCTTCAAGCTGATAATTAGAATGTACCGGCATGATAAAATCACTAGGGACTATTTGAGTTCCTTGGTGAAGTAGTTGATAGAAGGCATGTTGCCCATTAGTTCCAGCTTCTCCCCATAAAATAGGACCTGTTTGTTGACAAACCCTTTTGTTATCACGACCTATGAACTTACCATTACTTTCCATATCTGCTTGTTGAAGGTAAGCAGGTAGCCTCGCCAGGCATTGGTCATAGGGAAGAATTGCAAGTGTGTTAAAACCGAAGAAATTTATGTACCAGATACCAATGAGGGCCATCATTACGGGTATATTTTCCTCTAGAGGTGAGGAAGTAAAGTGATTATCAGCATCATGTGCGCCTGCAAGAAACCCTTCAAAATTTTCCATTCCAATGTAAATCGCAATTGATAGGCCGATTGATGACCACATTGAGTATCGACCACCTACCCAATCCCACAATGTAAAAATATTTTCTGGGTGGATGCCAAAATCGGTTACTGCCTTTGTGTTAGCTGAAATAGCCACAAAATGATGTTTTACAAATTCATCCTTTTGAGCTTTGCTTAAGAACCAGTCCCTAGCTGAAAAAGCATTGGTCATAGTTTCCTGGGTTGAGAAAGTTTTTGAAGCAATAATAAATAATGTTGTTTCTGGGTCACATTTTTCAAGCACTTTTGATAAATCTGCTGCATCAACATTTGATACAAAATGTGGTGATATATCTTTTAAGCCATATGGCTTTAGTGCCTTACATACCATGGCAGGCCCTAAATCTGAGCCACCAATTCCAATATTTACAATAGAGGTAATTTTTTTGCCTGTGTAACCTTGCCATTCTCCATTCCTCACTTCATTCGATACTTTTTTTATTTTTGTGAGTTCATCATTAACTAATGGCATAACATCTTTACCATCAAGTTCAATTGCTCGGTTTGATCTATTTCGAAGCGCTATATGAAGTGCTGCCCGGTTTTCAGTGAAGTTAATTTTTTCACCGGAGAACAAGTGATCTCGCCAGTTTTCAAGGTCAGCAGCTTTAGCTAGGGAAAGTAATAATTTTTTTGTTTCTTCTGTAATTCTATTTTTTGAGAAATCAAATAAAAAGTCATCAAATAAAATATGGTTGTTCTCAAACCTATTAGGATCATCCTCAAACATTTCCTTCATATGAGAATTTTTTATTTTCTCGAAATGTTTTTCTAGCGAGCGCCATTCAGAAGTTTTTGTAATTTCGGCCATAGGGGTAAATTTTTTTCTATTGGGCTGTATTGTACCAAACTTTAATGAATATTCATTGCTAGTTTTTTCTTGATTGTTGCTTTATTGCCCAATTTATATGTTCTTGAACCATTGGGGATGTGTTTGGTAACCGTTTTTTTAGTGCCGATACGATTGCCTTTGATTTCTTTGCGTTTCCTAAACCAATAGCAACGTTTCTTAACCATCGCTCATAACCCAACCTAAGAATTGCACTTCCATTAAACAATTCTTCAAATTTATTTTTCGATATTTTAAAGCTCTCCAAAAGGGAGATTTTATGTAAATTATTTCGAATCATAAAATCATGCTCATCCGTGACCTTACTGTATTTATTCCATGGGCAAATTAACTGGCAATCATCACATCCATAAATACGATT
>JABHXS010000019.1 GCA_018657165.1 Nitrosomonadales bacterium | reverse complement strand
TTTTTAATCAAATGGGTGCTTAATTAATATTGTTTCGTCCCTTTCTGGTCCAGTGGAAACAATATGAACCGGAACATTACATAATTCCTCAAGTTTTAAAATGTAATTTTGTGCATTTTTTGGAAGATCATCCCAATTTTTAATTCCATACGTATTTTCACTCCAACCAGGCATGTCAATTAATATTGGCTCACAATTTTCTGTCTGATCTGCACCCAAGGGGAGAAGGTCAATCTTATCATTACCTATTTCATAACCCACACATACCTTCAAAGTCTTAATGCCATCAAGTATATCTAGCTTTGTAATACAAAGACCCGATAAACCATTGACCATTGCTGATCGCCTTAATGCAGCAGCATCAAACCAGCCACACCTCCTTTTCCTTTGGGTAACTGTTCCGAACTCTTTCCCTTTTGTAGACATTTGGAACCCAGGAGAAGACTCATCATCAATATCCAACTCGCTTGGAAAGGGACCGCCCCCGACTCTTGTGGTATAGGCTTTTGTTATGCCAAGAATATAATTGAGCATGGATGGCCCTACACCTGTTCCAGCGGAAGCTTGGCCTGATATGCAATTTGAAGAAGTAACAAACGGGTATGTTCCATGATCAATATCTAGCAAAGCACCTTGTGCCCCTTCGAATAAAATACTTTTGCCTGACTGATTCGCTTCATAAAGCTTTTGTGATACATCGCATACAAAGGGCTTAATAAATTCGGATTGATTGATCATAGAGTCAAATTGTTTATTAACATCAACCGGCGATGAATTTAAATATTTTGTTAAAACAAAATTATGATAATCAAGGACCTCCTTTAGTCTACTTAAGATATCTTCTTGTTTTAAAAATAAATCATAAACCTTAAATGCTCTTCTGGCGACTTTATCCTCATAGGCGGGACCAATGCCCTTTCCAGTCGTCCCAATTTTTTTACTTTTTGCGCGAATGGCTTCTCTGGCCCTATCTAATGCTACATGATAGTCAAGAATTAAGGGGCAACCAGCGCTTATATTTAACCTACCTCTAACAGAAATGCCATTCTTTTCTAAGCCATCTACCTCATTCATTAAATGATTTATATCAAGAACTACACCATTACCTATGTAACATTCAACTCCTTCCCGAATAATTCCTGAAGGAACTAGGTTTAACTTATATTCTTTTTGATCTGATCCTTGACCTATGACAAGTGTATGGCCAGCATTATGTCCACCTTGAAACCTGGCTACAGCTGAGGCATGATCTGTCAGCCAATCGACAATTTTTCCCTTACCTTCATCGCCCCATTGTGTTCCAATGACAACTACATTTTTAGTCATAATAATTCTTTCTTAAGTTAGGAGGTTGTTGATGATAAATCTTAGATCTATGGAAAATCCAGTTGCCGGCCTTATATCGGCAATTGATTTATTCATATTATCGTAACGGCCGCCCTGAGCAACCGATGTATTAAATTTCTGTGCGTAAGCAGAATATACAATACCCGTATGATACTGATAACCCCTGATATCAGAAAAATCAAAACTTATTTCAACGTTCATTTTCTTTAAGCTTTCACAAATACAGGTAAGTGATTCAGTAACGTTTTTAGCAACAGCTTGATCAGGTAACACCTTTTTTAAATCTTCCAGAATTGACTCATCGCCATACAAATCTGTAAGAGATATAAGTTTATTTGTTATCTTGCTATTATTTACTTCCGAAAGAATCTTTTCGATCTCACCCTTATCTTTAAGCATCATCGCATCACCAAGCTTTAAACTTTCATTAGGTGATAGCGAAATTTCATTTTTTAGTGAGTTATAAACATCAAGATGATTAATATCAAGAACAATGTCTTTAATATCAAGTGCTTTTAAAGATTCAATCAGAAGTTTTTGAATCTCTAAATCTGCATCAATACTAGCGTCGCCAAAATATTCTGCACCAACTTGCAACAATTCACGAGGCTGCTTATTTGAAGGGTTTGCTCTTAATACGGTACCCGCATAACATAGCTTATTAATACCCTTCTCTTTCATTTGCGAATCAATTCTAAATGCCTGGGTAGTAAGGTCAGAGCTAACCCCCATCATCTTACCCGTCATTTGATCGACAACTTTATAGGTTTCAAGGTCTAGGTCTCTCCCATATGCATTTAGAGAATCAGAGAATTCAAGCATGGATGGAAAAATTAATTGGTACCCATTCTTAAGATAAAGATCTAGGAGAAGTCTTTTTTTTGTTTCAATAACTACTGCTTTTTCTGGGAAGATATCTTCTGTGTTTTCAGGAAGAAGCCACTGGTTCATTTTAATAGGTTCCAATAAATATAATCATTATGCCAATAATGACAGATAAAAGTCCATAGAACTTTATTTGCCCATTTTTCTGATTTGTTATTTTAATGAACGCATCTTTCCAAAGCTGCGTAAAAAAGAGAGGGAACAAACCCTCAACAACCAAAACCAAACCAAGTGCTAAAACAATAGAATCTCTCAATTACTTGCTATCAGGGCTTTTTAAAAATTTAAAGAAATCAGAATTAGGATCGAGAATGAGAATATCATCCTTTCCTTTAAAGCTTTTTCTGTAAGCCTCGAGACTTCTAAAAAAATCATAAAAATTTCGGTCTTTAGAGAATGCTTCTGCATAGATTTTGGCTGCAGTGGCATCACCCTCACCTTTTATCTTTTGCGCATTCTTATATGCCTCTGTAATAATGATATCCCTTTCTTTTTCAGCAACGGCTCTAATTTTCTCTGAATCAGCAAAACCTTGGGATCTTAACTCATTAGCGACTGACTTCCTCTCAGCATTCATTCTTTGATACACTGATTGGCTTACCTCTTCTGGAAGATCAACTCGTCTTAGCCTCACATCCAATATCTCAACCCCAATTAATCTTGATTCCCTATCTGCTCTTTCCTGAAGTATACCCATGATCTCTGACCTTTGACCCGAAACAACCTCTTGGATAGTTCTTTTACCAAATTCAGCACGAAGCCCATCATTCACCGTTTGCGTTATTCTTCTCTCTGCTTGTCTTTCATCGCCATTAACTGACACATAATACTTTGATGGATCCATAATTCTCCACTTGATGTATGAGTCAACTAATACATTTTTTTTCTCACTTGTGATAAATCTATCTGGCTGTTCTGACTCATAAGTTAGAATTCTTTTATCAAAAAATCTAACATTCTCGATAATTGGTGTTTTAAAGTAAAGGCCTGGATCTTTTTTAACCGAAACAATCTCACCAAGCCTAAAAACTAACGCATACTCCCTCTGATCAACCGTAAACGTTGAAAGGCTTAATAAGATCAGTACAACAATGATTGATACAAGTACTCTTGATAGCTTGCCCATAATTAAATATTTACCTTATATCTCTTTCACGCGCTCTTAAAGCTCCTCTAGAGCGGTCTGTTAAAGAATTAATCACATCTGATGCAGAAACATCAGGGTTTCTTTGATTTGAAGCTTTATTCAGATCAAGCTCCTCATCATTGTTTTTATTAGAGTTTTGTATGATCTTATCAAGCGGAAGATACAAAAGGCTATTTGAGCTTTTTTGATCAATAATAATTTTACTTACGGTTGACATTATTTGCTCTTGGGTTTCTAAGAATAATCTTTTTTTTGTTACCTCAGGGGCTCTGATGTATTCAGCCAAAATTTGCTCAAAGCGACTCGCATTACCTAAGGCCTCATTTTCTATGGAAATCTTATATCCATTTGCCTCAGCAGTTAGTCTTGAAGCGGTACCTCTAGCTTTCGGAACAATATCATTAGCATATGCTTGGCCTTCATTCTTTTGTCTTTCAAGGTCTTGTTTAGCCTTCACTGCATCATCAAATGCTGCTTGAACTTGCTGTGGTGGCTGAGCATTCTGCATGGTAACACTGGTAATGTTAATTCCCGTTTTATACAAATCGAGGATAGACTGCATCAAAGATTTAGTTTTGAATGCGATCTCTTCTCGCCCTTCATACAAAACAAAATCCATCTCGCTTTTACCAACAACCTCTCTAATTGCTGTTTCAGCAGCGCCTCTAACGGACCCTTCAACAGAACGATTATTAAAAAGGAAATCTTCAACTGATTTTAAATTATATTGAACTGCAAATTGCAAGTCGATAATATTTTCATCACCAGTTAACATGAGGGACTCTTTAAGCTGTTGTGTTGCGCCCTCGCCAAGTGAACGATAGCCAACCTCTATGGTTCTGACTTGCTCTTGGTTAACAATTTCAACAGTCTCGATTGGATATGGAATATGCCACCTTGGTCCCGGTTGAGTAACCCCTGTATTTTCTCCGAATGTCAAAACGACTCCCCTTGAACCCTGATCAACAATATAAAAACCCGTCGCCAACCAAAGTAAAAAAATAACGATGATTATTGGCAAAGGTTTTATTATTCCAGAATCACCTGCACCATTTGAGGGTGGCTGTGAACCGCTTCCGTTGTTAGAGCCCTTTGGCTTTAATTTAAAAACATTGTTCACTTTTGATTTAAGGTCATTGACTAGCTCATCTAAATCAGGTGGCCCATCATTGTTAGAACTTTTGATTACCTTTGAAATTTTGTTACCAACAAATCCGAATAATTTAAACATAATTTCCATTTCTTTGATTGATAAAATCTAGACTTCTTTCGACAATTGCTTTCTTTAATAATTCAATCCCATCACCCGTAATAGCTGATAATTGAATGCGGTTCATTTTACCATACTCATCTCTATCATATCCAGCGTTAAGCTTAATTTTATCAATTTGATTTAACACAAGAATCTGTTGGATATTATTTGCACCAATTTCTTTCAAAATTTTATCTACTTGAAGTATCTGTTCCGTCTTATTGGCATTACTTATATCAACAATATGTAAAAGTAAATCAGCATCTGAGGCTTCTTCTAAAGTTGATTTGAAAGCTTCTATAAGGGTGGTTGGTAAATTTTTTATAAACCCAACAGTATCTGATATTACAAGATCGTGACCATGCTCAATAAACAACTTTCGTGAAGTCGTATCTAATGTTGCAAACAATTTATTTTCAGCCAAAATCTTCTCACTTGTAAGGCTATTAAATAAGGTTGATTTACCTGCGTTTGTATAACCTACAATTGCAATAGTAAAAACTTTTGACCTTCTTCTGGCGCTCCTTTGATTTGCTCTTTGTTTCTCTAGCTTTGTTAATTTAATTTTAAGCTGCTTTATTCTTTGCCCCAACATTCTCCTATCAAGCTCAATTTGTTTTTCTCCAGGACCACCCCTTACACCAATACCCCCTTTTTGCCTTTCAAGATGACTCCAACCCTTTGTTAATCTTGATGACAGGTGATTTAGGTGTGCTAATTCGACTTGCATTTTCCCTTCGTGACTCTTGGCTCTCATTGCAAATATAAACAGAATCAGAGCCGTTCGATCGTAAACACGCATAGAAGTAGCTTTTTCAATATTTCTCTCCTGTGAGGGAGTAAGCTCGTGATTAAAAATGATGGTTGTTATTTTTTCTAAAGCCTTGATTTGCTGCAATTCTTTTAACTTTCCAGAACCAATAAAAAATTTAGCATCAGGAAACTTGCGCTGACTTTCAACTAACTCGGAAATTTTAAAACCTGCGCTGGATGCTAGCAGTTTGAACTCAGCTGTATTTTCTTTATGATCAATATCATCAATATTAAGACTTACTAATATTGCATTTTCACCAACCTTGGGTCTTTCGAACATCTCTATGATTGACTTAAACTCACTTTCTTTGAAGGAACAATAGTTGAAATTGAATGCTTATAAATAAGCTGGGGGGCTTGTCCATTCAAAACAATGACAAACTGATCAAAAGAGTGGATATTACCTTGTAATTTTATGCCATTCAAAAGATATATAGAGACAGAGATATTTTCCTCTATCACTTTATTTAAAAAATTTTCTTGTAGCTGCATATTTATAATTTACTTATTTTAAATTTTAAAGACAGTCGCTTAATCTTTTTTTAACCTCATCAAGCCCTAAGACAAATATTATACTACCGATATTGGGGGTATTTAAATTTCCAGCTAACTTTACCCTAAGTGGCATTGCGATTTCTGGAAATTTTAAATTATTATTTTTCACAAATCCTTTTATACACTGATTTATTTCATTTTCTTCCCAAATTAAAAGTTGCAATTCATGTACTAATGCTTTCATATTCTTTTTACTCTCTGCATCAATAAATTTAGATTCTAATTCAGTATTGAAATCAGGTTTTTTAAAAAAATAAACGATATTTTCAAAAAGTTGGTTTACATTTGTTTCCCTATCTCTGTACAAACTAATTGCATTACGAATCATTTTTTTATCGTCAAACAACAAATTCATTTTTTTAAATTTATGAGCTGCCATGTCTGTTAACTTATCTAAATCGTATGCTTTAATATACTCACCATTTAACCAATCTAGCTTTGCCTTATCGAACTGTGCGGAAGACGAAGTCACATGCTTAAAATCAAACCACTTACAAAAGTCTTCCATAGAAAATTTTTCATCATCCCCGTGTGACCACCCAAGCCTAGCAAGGTAGTTCTTAAGGGCTTCAGGTAAATACCCATC
>JABHXS010000020.1 GCA_018657165.1 Nitrosomonadales bacterium | reverse complement strand
ATTTCATACCTAGAAGATAAGGCATTGAACCCACATGATACCCTTGATGAAAATCAGACTGAATCAAACAATTTAGAGTCGCTTAAAAATGCTATAGCAACGCTAGACAAAAGAAGTGAGGCAATTATAAAAGCAAGATGGTTGAGTAATGATAAAGCAAAAACATTGAATGACCTCGCGAATAAATTTAATATTTCAGCTGAGCGCATCAGACAAATCGAGAAAATTGCTTTAGAGAAGTTAAAAGTAGTGATAAGTAAAGAAAGGTAAGATTTATTCTTTTCTGATAATATTAGCCATTTTTAGAGGCTGAACATGGCTACTAACCCCGTACCTATTAAAATAAATCTGCAACAAAAAACAAAACTATTACATATTATTTTTGATGATCAAACTGAATGCAAGCTTTCTTGCGAATTCTTAAGAGTTTACTCACCTTCCGCAGAAGTCCAGGGGCATCATCCTTCACAAGCAGCTCTTCAAACAGGCAAGGAAAACGTAAACATCAGTAAAATTTCTCCCGTGGGTCGATATGCAATAAAATTACATTTTTCTGATGGGCATGACACAGGTTTATTTACCTGGGCATATCTTTATAATTTAGCAAAAAATTATGACCAACTATGGTTAGAGTATATTATGAAATTAGATGAAGCAGGTGTTGAAAGAAAGGTTGATAACAGTGAACGATAAAACACATTTTGGGTTTGAATCAATAGATGAGGACTTAAAAACCAAAAAAGTAAAAAATGTCTTTGAGTCCGTTGCGACTAGATACGACCTTATGAACACTTTAATGTCAGGAGGGTTACACAAAATATGGAAAAAATATTTCACGCAAATTCTGACAATTAAAAATAACTCAAAAATACTAGATCTAGCCAGTGGCACAGGTGACATTTGTATTGAGCTAGCGAAACAAAATAAAAACTTCAAAATTTTTCATACTGATATTAATATCAAAATGCTCGAGCAAGGACAAATAAAATTAGTTGACCATGGAAAAATTATTCCGAGCTTAGTTTGTGATGCTGAAAAAATACCCTTTCAAACAAATTATTTTGACTGTGTAACGATAGCTTTTGGGCTCAGAAATGTAACAAATAAAAGAAAAGCGTTAGCAGAAATATTCAGAGTGTTATCGCCTGGTGGAAAATTAGTTATTTTAGAATTTTCAAAAGTCTGGTCACCGCTTACAAAAATATATGATAGTTTTTCGTTTAATATATTACCTAAGCTTGGTAAGATTTTTGCAAAAGATCAAAAAAGCTATCAATATCTCGTTGAATCAATCAGAATGCATCCAGATCAAAAAACTTTAAAAACAATGATGGAAAATGAGGGTTTTGAGAAAACAAGTTTCTTAAATTTATCAGGTGGAATTGTTGCTATACATCAAGGATATAAATTTTAGTGAAAAAGTTAAAAAAATTTATTTTAAATCACATCTTGTCTCAAAACGATTGGATGAGCTCAAGATTAAAAAAATTTCACAATAAAACCATACTCATCAAAATCTCAGAGCTTGAATTTTATTTCAAAATTAATGATCAAGGATTATTAGTACTAGCTGAACAAAAAGAAAATGCTGATGCCTCAATCTCAATGAGTACAAAAAGTTTTATCAACCAAATTATAAGTAAAAAAAATAAAGATATAACAATTCAAGGTGATATCGATTTAGCGAAAGAAGTATCAGAAATACTTAAAAAAATTAAATGGGATGCTGAAGAAGACTTAAGTAAGATCATTGGTGATGTAGCAGCTAACAGAGTAGGGAGTATGAGTGGAAAATTTTTAAAAGAAAGTAAGAGGGCTGCCTTAAGCATAGCTGAGACATTTAAAGAGTATTGGGAGGAAGAAAAACCCTTACTTGCAAAAAAAACTCGCGTACAGCAATTTTTAACTGAAATAGATACTGTTAACGAAGATGTTGAACGTCTGGAAGCAAAAATTAATGACTTAGAACTAAGAATTTTAAAATGATTTTTTTTAGAATCATATTTATTATCTTTATTGCTCTTAAATACAGGCTGGATGAATTTATACAATTACGTAAAAATATTGTTATTACTTTTATTTTCTACCCCCTCAACCTTTTCAAACCCAAGAAAGATGATCGAGCAGTTCGTCTCAGACTAGCACTTGAAAATTTAGGT
>JABHXS010000086.1 GCA_018657165.1 Nitrosomonadales bacterium | reverse complement strand
TCCCAGATTAATGAAAAAAAGGATAAGTCACTACCAATAGTCATAATATCTCCATTTGTTGTTTTATTAGTTTTGGGATTCTTTGTGGTTTGAAAGTATCGGTATGGATACATGCAATACTTACTTTAGCTGAGGTATATAACTCTGAATTCTTCATTATATTTTGAGTTAAATTCACTTTGGATGCCCCAATATTATCTACTGTCGTCACAACATCAAGCTCATCATTAAAACGTGCAGCTTTTTTGTAATCTATATCAACTTTAGCCACCACAAACATTATTTTATCTTTTTTCTTTAAGGTGGACTGATTTAAATTAAGACTCCTGAGCCATTCCGTCCTGGCTCGCTCCATAAACTTTAGATAATTTGAATGGTAGACAACCCCACCACTATCTGTATCTTCAAAATATATTCTTACAGGCCATTTGAATGAAAAAAGCGCTACCATAAGCTTTCATTATTTTCGTTTTTAGGCATTGATATCTCAAAATGTTTATACGTTTGCGGGGTCGCCACCCTACCTCTTGGCGTTCTCATCAAAAAACCTTGCTGAATAAGGTAAGGCTCTATCACATCCTCGATAGTCTCCTTTTCTTCCCCAATGGCAGCAGCTAAATTATCCAACCCTACAGGTCCGCCAGCAAACTTTTCAATAATTGCCTTTAAAAAAGTGCGGTCCATTAAATCTAAGCCAATTAAATCAACATCCAACATTTTTAATGCATGATTTGCAATTGTCGCATCAATTTTACCTTCTGCTTTTATTTCAGCATAATCCCTAACTCTTCTGAGCAGTCTATTTGCAATTCTTGGAGTCCCTCTCGAACGCTTTGCTAACTCCGAAGAACCATTTTTATCAATTATTGTTTCAAGAAGGCCTGCGCTTCTCAAAACAATTTTTGCTAGTTCGTCTTGTGAATAAAACTCAAGACGAGAAACAATTCCAAACCTGTCACGCAGGGGATTGGTTAACATTCCAGCTCTTGTTGTAGCACCAATTAATGTAAATGGGGGTAATTCCAACTTCACAGACCTTGCTGAAGGACCTTCACCAATCATGATATCTAATCGATAGTCTTCCATCGCGGGATAAAGAATCTCCTCTATGACAGGTGAAATACGATGTATCTCATCAATAAATAAAACATCATTAGCCTCTAAATTGGATAATAAGGCAGCTAAATCTCCAGTTTTTTCAAGCACAGGGCCGGATGTTTGTTTTAGATTGACACCCATTTCGTTAGCAATAATATGAGCTAGCGTAGTTTTACCTAAACCAGGAGGACCAAACAAAAGAAGGTGATCCAGTGGCTCTTTTCTCTTTTTTGCAGCACCAATAAAAATATCTAATTGCTCTCTTATTTTTTCCTGACCAACATAATCTACTAATTCTTTAGGCCTAAGCGCTCTCTCAAAATTTTCCTCTTCACCACTTACAGTTTCACTATTTTTAAATTGATCAGGTTCAATCATTTTTTACCTATTGAATAAATTAATTTGATAATAATTTTAAAGCTTTTTTGATACCGTCATTTACTGAGATATTCTCTTCCAAATCTTTTGTAACAATTAATATGTCCTTTTGATTATATCCTAGCGCTAATAAAGCATTTTGAATGTCACTCAACTCTGCTGAACCTTGATTTCTCGTGGACGTAATCTCAGTATCTGAAAATTTATCTTTTAGTTCTAAAATTAAGCGTTCCGCTGTTTTCTTCCCAACACCGGGTATCTTTGTTAATGAATTGACATCTTGGGTTTGAATTGAATGTGTGAGCTCGTGAACTGTCATTCCACCTAAGATTGATAATGATGCCTTCGCGCCAATACCATTAACTTTAAGTAATTTTCTAAAAATGATTCTTTCTTGATCCGTTGCAAAACCAAATAGTAATTGAGCATCCTCTCTAACAAGAAAATGCGTTAAAAGTATTACTTCACTTCCGACTTCTGGCAGGTCATAGAAAGTTGTCATTGGAACCTCAATTTCATATCCAACACCATTACAGTCAATCAAAATATGCGGAGGTACCTTTTCTAAGATTTTACCGTGAATACGCCCTATCATATTATTCTGCCTGATTTCATTCGGTTACCTACTCCAAGCCTTCCTAGTGAGTCACTTATATTAGCATGACATATAGCACAAGCTAATGCATCTCCAG
>JABHXS010000124.1 GCA_018657165.1 Nitrosomonadales bacterium | reverse complement strand
GCTTGATAACACAGCATCCTCAATATTTTCAACCACATCTTGGCTAAGCTGTTTTAATGGTCTATAAATTATATCGACTGGAAACGTTCGACCGGAAACCTGAATGATAGGTGCTTGATTAAAATGTGCTGAGAATTTTTCAACATCAATCGTCGCACTCGTAATAATGATTTTTAAATCAGGTCGCTTAGGTAATAAGTTTTTTATGTACCCTAATAAAAAATCGATATTTAAACTGCGTTCATGGGCCTCATCAATAATGATCGTGTCGTATTGAATAAGCTTTGGGTCTTTTTGAGTTTCAGCCAGCAAAATACCATCGGTCATAACCTTAATCGATGTCCCTTTAGAAGTTTTGTCCGCAAACCTGACCTTGAAACCTACCTGCGCGCCGAGGTCAACATCCAATTCGCTAGCAATTCTTGTTGCCACCGACCTTGCTGCAATCCTTCTTGGCTGTGTGTGGCCAATGAATTTATCCTGCCCTCTCCCCATTGAAAGACAGATTTTAGGAAGCTGGGTTGTTTTTCCAGAGCCCGTCTCACCGCATAGAATTGTGACTTGATTGCTCACTATCGTCTTTTTTATTTTTTCAACCTGTTGGCTGACGGGCAGCGTAGCTGGGTAATGAATATTCATTTGCTTCACAAAGCCTCTGGTTGATTTTTAAATAACAACTTAACTGTTATTTTATATTTGTGAGTTTGATGATCCATAGCCATATGAGAGAAGAAATTTAAATGATAAATTTTGATTCTAATTCCTGCAAATTAAATAACCTTAAAATCTCTAAAATTCTCGCCTGCGCATTGCCTTTTTTTACGCCCACATTTTCTGCAATAATTAATTCGTTTTTCATTGAGTGTTCCCAGCCAACCAACTCAGTAACCGTTAATTTATAACCCTGTGATTCAAGCAAAAGACACCGCAAAACATTTGTTAGATGACTTCCGATTTCTCTTGTATGAATGGGATGTCGCCAAAGCTCAGTGATGGGCTCTTTTAAGGAGGCTGATTTATTTTTTCGCATTAGCCGAGCAACCTCTGCCTGGCAACAGGGGATTAAAAAGAAATATTTAACCTTTCTCTTTAATCCAAAAAAAATAGCGTCATCCGTTGCGGTGTCGCACGCATGCAGTGCTGTCACCATATCGACATGCCCAGGTACTAGGTTTTCAGCTTCTACAATTGAGCTATTGATAAAACTCATTCGATCGAATTTCAATTTTTTTGCTAGTACCTTGGCATTCTCAACAAGCTCTTCTCTAGACTCAATGCCGATTACCCTTCCTAAATTTAACTTTATAAAAAGGTCATATAAAATAAACCCTAAGTAAGACTTTCCGCAGCCATGATCCACAATGGAATAATGCTCATTTTCTTTATTCATCTTTTCTAATATCGGCTCAATAAAGTTATAAAGATGGTAGACCTGCTTTAGTTTTCTTCTTGAATCCTGATTAATTTTTCCATCTCGGGTTAAAATGTGTAAAGATTTGAGAAGTTCAGGGGACTGTTGGGGTTTCATTTCATCAAGTGTTTGCATAGGTATTAGTTTACCTTAATCTCAATTCACTCATTAGGATTAAGGAAGGACTAATGAGAAAAAAATTAAAGGCAGAGATATGAGTATTCAGTGGTTTCCAGGTCATATGACCGCAGCAAAAAATAATGCAGAAAAGGCGATGGAGATTAATGATGTCATTATCGAGGTGCTTGATGCGAGAATTCCTGGCAGCTCTGTAAACCCCGTCATAAAAAATATTCGGGCTGGCAGGCAAAGACCACATCTTAAGATACTAAATAAATCTGATTTAGCAGATCCTAAAATTACAGAGCACTGGCTAGATTATTTTAATGGTCAACCAAAAACACAGGCCATCACGGTTTCTGCCAAAAATAGAAATGATATAAAAAAAATATTACCCCTATGCCAAAAGCTTGCCCCCCATCGAGATTCTTCGATCAAGCCGTTACGAATCATGATCATGGGGGTTCCTAATGTGGGTAAATCAACTATTATTAACGCTTTGCATCATAAAAAAATTGCTAAGGTGGGTGATATTCCAGCTGTGACAAAAAGCCAACAAAGAATAGAAATAAATAAACAAACCATCCTTACCGACACGCCCGGAATGATGTGGCCAAAAATTAATTATGAATTAGATGGATTTTTTTTAGCGGCCTCAAATAATATTGGATCGAATGCTTATGATGAAATTGAAACGGCATTGGAGTTAGCAGACGTGATTAAACTTAGGTATCCAGAATCTATATCAAAAAAATATGGCCTTCAGGCTCCTTTCCCAGAAGATGAATTATTTTTAGATGGTATTGCAAAGGAACGTGGATTTATTCTTAAAAAAGGAAAGCCCAATCTTGAAAAAGCGGCCATTAGTTTTATTAATGATTACAGGCAAGGGTTGTTAGGAAGAATAAGTTTAGAGACGCCTTCCTCAAGAGAAAAGATGATTGAAAGAAATACTTAATTAATCAATATCCAAGTTTCTTTTGAAATTAATCTTTTGGATGGAACGCAACCGTATTTGGTAAACACTTGTTTGAGTAATTTGTTATCTTTTAAATCGAACCAACTCTCGACGTAAATTTCTCCAGTAGAGTTAGAAAAATTCATGCCGGGCTGAGTGGGTTTGCAATTCGTTGTGCTCGTGGGACGAGAACCCCATAGTTTTGTATAAATGGCTTGATGAGATTGGTCATTCATTTTTAAATTTTCCATGCTTGCCACTTTAAATTTAAAGATCCAATCGTAATCACTAAAATCAGGATGTCTGCCTTCATCAACGGTTATTTTTTTGGTCTCAAAGCCTACGG
>JABHXS010000076.1 GCA_018657165.1 Nitrosomonadales bacterium | reverse complement strand
CCCACCACCGCATAAATATATTTCATCAGCTCTTAAACAATAGGTTTCAATAGCATCTAAAATAGTGATCGCTGTCAATTCAAGAAGTGTTCTTTGAATATCTTCCGGTAAGTAAGTCTTTTTTATACCTTTCTTGATCCATTTCAAATTAAATTGATCTCTTCCTGTGCTCTTAGGTGGCTTGGTTTTAAAAAAATTATCTTTTAGAAAATGTTTAAGTAAGTCATTAATAACCTGACCTTTTTTTGCCCAATTACCATTTTTATCAAAATTTAAATTATGATTAGTTTTGATCCAATGATCCATTAAAATATTACCGGGGCCACAATCAAACCCTAATATGGATCCATTGGTGGAAAGAAAAGTAATATTACTAATACCACCAATATTTAAAATAATTCTATTTTTAATTTTTGAAAAAAATAGGTTTTTATGAAATGCTGGAACTAAAGGGGCTCCTTGTCCCTTAGCAGCAATATCCCTATTTCTAAAATTAGAGATAACGGTTAAATTGGTTATCTCTGACAATAAATCAGCATTACCAATTTGGATGGAATATCCTTTATCAGGCCTATGTCTTATAGTTTGGCCATGATACCCAACACCTTTGATTTGTTTAGCAGTTAAATTATTTTTCTTTAATAAGTGATTGATGCCCTTACCAGTCATTGCGGCAAGTTTGTTTGATAGCATATAACTATTTTCTAGTTCGTTATTTTTAGGAAAATGTAGTGCAAGTATGGCTTCTTTAATAATGTTCGGATAATTTATTTGAAAAAAGTCTAGTACAGAAATTTTATTTTTGTATATCTTAACTAAAGCAATATCAATTCCGTCAAGACTGGTTCCTGACATTACGCCTATTAAAATTTTAGAATTTAACATTTAATAATCAAAATTTATTTTAAAAATTTTATCTACAATTCTATATATAAGATAACACTAATTGTTTCTAAATACCTTAATTGAGATAGAATATATTCTATAAAAAAAGTGAGATGAGAATAGTGAAAGTAGATGAATCATATAAAATAATAGCGAGAGGGGCAGATGAGGTATTAGTTAAATCTGAGCTTTTAAAAAAATTAGAATCAGGGAAGCCCTTAAGAATTAAAGCAGGTTTTGATCCAACAGCACCAGATCTCCATTTGGGGCATACAGTATTATTAAATAAATTAAGGCAACTTCAAGATTTAGGCCATCATATTTTATTTTTGATAGGAGATTTTACTGGACTGATAGGAGATCCTACTGGTAAAAACGCAACTCGACCCCCTTTAACAAAAGATGAAGTTAAAAAGAATGCGGCTACTTACACATCTCAGGTGTTTACAATTCTAGATGAATCAAAAACGGAAGTTGTTTTTAACTCAACCTGGTTAAGTGACTTAGGGGCAGACGGCATGCTCAAATTAGCGGCAACTCATACAGTAGCGCGTATGCTTGAAAGAGATGATTTTTCCAAAAGATATAAAGCTCAACAACCAATCTCCATTCATGAATTTATGTACCCTCTTCTTCAAGGTTTTGATTCAGTTGAATTAAACGCTGATATTGAAATTGGTGGAACTGACCAAAAATTTAATCTATTAATGGGTCGAGAGTTGCAAAAATTTTATAATAAACCACAACAATGTATTGTCACCTTGCCCTTGCTTGAGGGGCTTGATGGGGTCCAAAAAATGTCTAAATCTTTGAATAATTATATTGGTATAAATGAATTGCCAGAGAGTATGTTTGCAAAAATTCTCTCTATATCAGATGAATTAATGTGGAGATATATTGAGCTTCTATCTTTGAGGTCTTTAGAGCAAATTTCAGATTGGAAAATGAGAGTTAAGGAAGGGGAAAACCCCAAAAATATCAAAGTTGAATTTGCAAAAGAAATAGTTGCAAGGTTTCATTCAGAGGTAGATGCAGAAAATGCAGAGAAAGACTTTCAAAATAGAGCGGTTGGTGGTATTCCAGAAGATTTAACTGAATATAAAGTTGATGTCGGATTAAATGGAATGGGCGTAGCACAACTTTTAAAGTCTATAAGTTTTGTAGTGAGTACATCTGAGGCAATGAGGCTTATAAAGGCAGGGGGGGTAAAAATTGATGGGAAAAAAATTAGTGATACAAAGCAAATTATCTCTCAAAATGAGAAATTTGTTATTCAAGTTGGTAAAAGAAAATTTGGCAAGGTGATATCGTGAAGGTAAATTTTAAGCAATCAAATGGAAATCAATATTTAAACTAGTATTAATTGCAGTTTTTTTTTGGTATAATGTCGACAATCTATGGGCCTTGAGCCCATTTTTTTTTCATTAGAGTTGTTGGTTAGGGGCTAAATTTTTGGATGATCTTGAAACTTTAATAGAAAAATTAGTAGCTCAATTAGGCTATGAATTGGTTGATTTTGAGACAATAAATGGCGGCCAGCTTTTAAGGATTTATATAGATAAAGATGGCTTGGTGAATATCGAAGATTGCACAACTGTTAGTAACCATGTCAACAATGTTTTAAGTGTTGAAACTGATTTTGATTATGAAAGATTAGAAGTGTCATCACCTGGATTGGATCGAGTGATAAAAAAATTAAAAGATTTTGATAGATTTAAGGGGCAACAAGCAAAGATTAAAACCAGATTTGCAATAGATAACAGAAAAAATTTTAAAGGCACTTTATCGGGAATCAAGGGCGAAATGATAATGATTAAAACTGAAGATGAATTATTAGAAATTGATTTTGAGAACATAGATAAAGCACGTTTAGATCCTAATTATTAGAAAATTAATTT
>JABHXS010000117.1 GCA_018657165.1 Nitrosomonadales bacterium | reverse complement strand
GCGTAATTTTATTAATTTTTGTATTGAAGATTTCGGAGGCAGTTATTGTATGAATATCCTTATTATTTTTAAATGCTTCAATAAGACCAGTATCCTTGGAAAGATGAGCTAATATTCTCAATTCAATTTGAGAGTAATCTGCCGATATAATTGAAAATTCAGGTTTTGCAATAAAGGCCTCTCTTATCTTTCTTCCTTCAGGGCTTTTAATAGGAATATTTTGTAGATTTGGATCAGAACTTGCTAATCTTCCTGTAACAGCAACAGCCTGGTTATAGCTTGTATGTATCCTTCCTGTTGTTTGATTTATCATTAATGGAAGTTTGTCAGTATAAGTTGACTTTAGTTTTGCAAGAGTGCGATATTCTAAAAGAATCTTAGGTAAAGGATAATCTTTTGCAAGCTCTTGAAGGACCTCCTCTGATGTAGATGGTGTTCCTGTGGGAGTTTTCTTTAATGGCTTTATCTTTAATTTTTCAAATAAAATTTCACGTAGCTGTTTTGGAGAGGCCAAATTAAATGGTTGTCCAGCAAGCTCATAAGACTTATTTTCTATGCTAATTAATTCCTCTCCAATTTTTTGACTTTGTTGGTTTAGTAAATGCCCATCTATTAGAACCCCATTTCTTTCAATTTCAATTAATGCTTTCATGCTTGGAATTTCGAATTTTTCGTAGATATCTAATAATTTTTTATCTTTTTTTAATTGATCTCTAAGGACATGGTAAAGCTGAAAGGTTACATCAGCATCCTCGGCAGCATAGCTTAATGCATCAGTAATATTAATTTGATCAAAACTTAGTTGATTAACTCCACTGCCAACTAATGATTCATATGATATACAATCATGACCCAAATACTTTTGACTAAGTTTATTCATGCCATGACTTTGATTACTATCAATGACATAACTCATGAGCATAGTATCTTCATTAATCCCACGCATTTTAATTCCCAAATTTAGAAAAATATGTGCGTCGTATTTAATATTTTGTCCTATTTTAATAATGGAGTTATCCTCTAATAAAGGCTTTAATAATTTAACAATCTGGTTTTCATTTATCTGTTCTCCTTCAGCCGCATCCATGTGATTAATTGGTATATATGCTGCCTCTCCTTTTTTTAAGCTCATAGAAATACCAACTAGTTTTGCATTCATGACTTCAAGTGATGTTGTTTCTGTATCAATTGCAAATATCTTCTTCTTTTTTATTTCACTAACCCATAACTCCAGATCCATAATGTTTTGAATTAAAGTATATTTTTTTTTGCTATCAAATTTTGCGTAATCACTTTTTTCCGCGTCCTTTGAAGGTGGGGTTATTTTTTTATCATCTAGCTTTTTAAGCCAGCTAGAAAAATTAAACTCTTGATACATTTTTTTAAGAGAGTTTTTATCTTCAGGTAATTTTTTAAATTGATCCCAAGATACATTTATATCTAATTCAGAACGAATAGAAATCAGGTCTTTTGCGATAGGTAGCCATTCAAGAGATTTTTTAAGGTTTTCTCCTACAGCCCCGGTAATTTGATCCGAATTTTTAATAATATTGTCTAACGAACTAAATTCCTTAAGCCATTTGAGTGCTGTTTTGGGACCTGCTTTTTCAACACCTGGGATATTATCAGCCTTATCTCCAATGATAGTAAGATAGTCAATAATAAGACTTGGTGGAACACCAAATTTATTTTTAACGCCATCAATATCCAGGTGTTCATTAGTCATGGTATTGACCAGTGATGTTTTTTTATTCACTAGCTGTGCTAAATCTTTATCCCCTGTTGAAATGGTTACTGATATATTTTCTTCATTTGCTTTTTTTGCAAGTGTTCCAATAACATCATCTGCTTCCACGCCTTCTTTGATAAGAATTGGCCAGCCCATTGCATTAATGGCTTTATGAAGTGGCTCAATCTGTATCGATAGGTCTTCAGGCATTTTTGGACGATTTGCCTTATAGTCTTTAAAAATATCATTTCGAAAGGTTTTCCCTTTGGCATCAAAGACACAAACGCTATACGTACTCTCATATTTTTTATACGTATTTTGGAGCATATTTAAAACGCCATATATAACTCCAGTAGGGAACCCTTCTTTATTTCTAAAATCAGGCATAGCATGAAATGCACGATATAAATATGAGGACCCATCAATCAAGAGCAATGTTTTCATGTTTTTATAATTTTTTCTTATTTATTTGTTCTTTTATTATACCTTTGTCTATGAACCTTTTTTTGGATAAAAGACTACTGTTGACCATCTGATTTTGATAAACTTATGGTATGAAGAAAAT
>JABHXS010000006.1 GCA_018657165.1 Nitrosomonadales bacterium | reverse complement strand
GGAATTATTATTCCGGAGGAACATATGGAAAAAGGTTACATTCAAATCACAAAAAATAAAGATGGAACAGAGTTTGATTGGGATCTTGTCACAGCAAGTTTAATAACAATACATTCCTCAAATGATGAGCCTCGAGATACCGCAGCAAAAGTTTTCTATAGAGATTACTGGTTCTTTATCAAAGACTCAGATATCACTTCAAAATACACTTTTATGCTTTTAAATCAAATTGAATCCCTGCAATCAGGTGAGATTCAAGAGTCAGGGCCTACATTAACCCTTCCTGTTAATTAACATCGGATAATTTTTTTTAAGATATAATGTTCACGTGTGCGCCCGTAGCTCAGCTGGATAGAGTACTTGGCTACGAACCAAGGGGTCAGGAGTTCGAATCTTCTCGGGCGCGCCAATTTTTTGATTACTGTAATTTAACATTACAAAAGCGCCCGTAGCTCAGCTGGATAGAGTACTTGGCTTCGAACCAAGGGGTCAGGAGTTCGAATCTTCTCGGGCGCGCCAATAGTTACCTCATGGCTTTTTAACCTCCAAACCTAAGACCGCTCTCATCATGCCATCTTTAAAAGTTGCCCAAATATGAGTCATGGACTCACGTTATTCGAATAATTTAGACTGTCGTGGATAAGCAAATAAATGTGATGGGAATGCGAGGAATTAAATAAAAATTAATTTACAAAAGTGAAAATTTAAAAAAATTGGTAGGGAGTACGCGGATCGAACGCGTGACCAACGGATTAAAAGTCCGGTGCTCTACCAGCTGAGCTAACTCCCCAAAAACGAAGACCCTGAATTATCCAACAATAACATTGTTGGGTCAATAAAATTTACTAGAAAATTACTTAATCTACGGAAATATAATATGCTCAGAAAAAATAACTCAGCTAAAAGATAAAAAATTTCTTAATTTAAACCAGGAATTTTACCTGCAAGTCCCCTCATCATTTTACCAATTCCACCCTTAGAAAACATTTTCATCATCTTTTGCATTTCTTCAAATTGTTTAAGCAATCGATTTACGTCTTGAACCTGAACTCCAGACCCCTTTGCAATTCTTATTTTTCTTTTTGCTTTGATGATTCCTGGATTAGTTTTTTCTAACTTAGTCATTGAATTTATAATTGCTTCAATTTGCATCATCGACCTATTACCCTGTTCCGGATCTATTTTTGATGCATTCCCGGCTAATTGTGATGGAAGTTTATCCATCATTGCTCCAACACCTCCCATTTTTTTCATTTGCCCTATTTGGTTTTTAAAATCATCTAAATCAAAATTTTTACCGGACTTAACTTTATCTGCTATTTTTTCAGCTTCTTTAATATCTACATTTTTTTGTGCTTCCTCAACAAGTCCAACAATATCTCCCATACCAAGGATTCGAGAAGATATTCGATCTGGATAAAAAGCCTCAAGCCCAGATATTTTTTCACTCACACCAATATATTTAATTGGTTTCCCGGTTACATGCCTTACTGATAAAGCTGCTCCACCCCGAGAATCCCCATCTAGCTTTGTTAATACAATGCCAGTAAGTGGTAAGGCATCACCAAAAGCCTTTGCTGTATTAACGGCATCTTGACCCTGCATTGCATCAACAACAAAAAGTGTTTCAATTGGATTAAGTATTTTATGAAGTTCTTTAATTTCCTTCATCATCAATTCATCAATACCTAGTCGACCAGCAGTATCAAAAATAATGACATCAAAATAATGTTTTTTTGCATAACTTAAAACGGAAGATGCAATATTTTTTGGTTTATCTTTTACTGAAGAATCAAAACATTCAATTTCTAATGAATCCGCTAAAGTTTTAAGTTGTTCTATTGCTGCCGGCCTACAAACATCAGCGCTCACCAACAAGATTTTTTTCTTATCCTCTTTAAGAATTTTTGCTAACTTTGCCGCTGTGGTTGTTTTACCAGACCCCTGAAGACCTGCCATCATGATAATTGCGGGTGGTTTTGTTGCTATATTTAATTCAGCATTATCACTTCCCATTAAGCTTGTGAGCTCATCTTGGACAATTTTAATAATTGCCTGACCTGGTGAAACGCTTTTTAAAACTTCAGACCCTAATGCTTTTTCTTTAACTTTGTCTATAAAGTGTTTAACTACAGGGATCGCAACATCAGCTTCAATCAATGCTATACGAACCTCTCTCATTGCATCACTAATATTTTCTTCTGTAAACCGCGCCTGTCCGCGAATTGTTTTTACGACTGATTGAAGTTTGTCTGTTAAATTTTCAAGCATAATTTTTTATTAATTTGTGAATTGTTGAATAGTTGTTATTTCCATTATAATTGTGTTTATTACTTTATTAAAATATAAACATGCATGAAACCCTCTATATAGTTACATTGATTTTATATTTGATCCCGTGCTTGACCTCACTCTCAAATATCAAGGTCAAAAAAAATCATAATGTTTTCGTAAGTATCGGCTTAATTACACATGCTTTATTAATTTTCAATAATATCTTTAATCAAGGCGTGGATCTAAATTTTGCTAATTCAACATTGTTAATAAGCTGGATAATTGTTCTGATGTTCCTTTTATTAAATAATAAATTAAAATATCAGGGCTTAGAAATATTTACCTTAATTCCTGCTTTAATCATAATTTTAATTTTCCCTGTCATTCAACCAGAATATCAATCCATTCAACACTATTCAATCTCTTCAAGCATTCATATTATCATCGCAATATTGGGTTATGGTTTGCTTGCTTTTGGTTCTATCTTCTCGTTATTTCTTCTTTTATTTGAAAAAAGTTTACATGCTAACGCTAAAAATTCATCAATTATCTCAAGCAGTGAGCCACTCCTCAATATTGAAAGAAAGTTATTTCAAATATATTGGATAGGCTTTGCGCTCCTATCTTTTACGTTGTTTTCAAGCTTATTTTTTTCAAATCATTTATTTAACCAACCACTTCAATGGAATCACAAAACAATTTTTACTATCCTAGCCTGGCTTTCTTATGCATTAGTTTTATTTGGAAGGGTTAGATTTGGATGGCGAGGGAAAAAATCAATTGTTATTTCCTTGCTGGCTTTTGCTTTCTTGATTCTTGCATATCTAGGCACAAAGTTTGTAGTTGAAATTGTATTAATCTAAAAAATTATCTTAAATTAAGTATAGGCCAGTTATTTTCTTGTGCTTTTTCCAAAAGAATTTTATCTCCATTTACAACAATGGGGTTCGTTACCTCTTCTAGAAGAGCTAAATCATTATGAGAATCACTATAAAAGAAAGTCTTGTCAAAATCTTCTATTTTTAAGTTTTTCCCTTCCAGCCAATCAAATAAACGAGACACCTTCCCCTCCTTATAGGACGGCATTCCCTTTACTTTACCTGTAAATTCTCCTAAATACTCCTCAGGATCGGTACCAATAACCTCATCAATCCCAAAAAGCTTTCCAATAGGTCTTGTAATAAAGCTGTTGGTAGCTGTAATGATTAATAATCTATCACCCGAATTCTCATGTTGCCTTACTAAATCTACTGCTTTTTTTAGAATCATAGGCTTAATAATTTCTTCAATATAGTCAGATCGGACATCATTTAAAAATTGTCTTGTATTGTTTTTTAAAAATTGAAATTGAAATTCAGCGAAAGCAAAAATATCCAATTTACCAGCTTGATACTCTTCGAAGAATTTTTGATTCTGAGCCTTATATTTTTTTTCATCGAGAAAGCCTCTTTTTACCAAATAAATCCCCCAATTATAATCAGAGTCTCCATTTAAAAGCGTATTATCAAGATCAAATATTGCTAAGTTCATAAAATATTTTTCTTAAACTTGAGGATGTGCTCGTTCTGATTTGGAAACAAGTTTATTCAGCGCATTTAGATAAGCCAAGGTTGAAGCAATGACAATGTCAGTATCCGATCCTAAACCATTAACTACTCTCCCCCCTTTTGCAAGCCTAACAGTGACTTGGCCTTTTGAATCAGTACCCGAGGTTATATTGTTAACCGAGTACAACAAAAGCTCTGTGTTAGATTTAGCGATTAATTCAATAGCTTTAAAGGTTGCGTCTACTGGACCCCCGCCTTCTGACTTTGCTTGTTTTAATTCTCCGTCAACAGACATTTCAATTTCTGCAAAAGGTTTTTTTTGGGTCTCGGTAATAGATTTTAATGAAATAAGTTTAAATCGATCCACAGCACCCGAAACAAACTCTTCAGTGACCAAAGAATGAATGTCCTCATCATAGATTTCAGATTTTTTATCTGCAAGCACCTTAAATCTTTCAAAAGTAGAATTTAAAACCTCATCTGAGTCTATTTCTATACCAAGCTCTACCAGTCTATTTTTAAATGCATTTCTCCCTGATAGCTTACCTAGTGAAATTTTATTATCACCCCAGCCAACATCTTGTGCTCTCATAATCTCATATGTCTCTCGATGCTTTAAAACTCCATCTTGATGAATACCAGATTCATGGGCAAATGCATTAGCACCTACAATCGCTTTATTTGGTTGCACAGGATATCCTGTTATATTTGAAACTAACTTAGAAGTGGTGACAATTTGCTTTGTATTTATTTTAGTTTCCAGATTAAAAATATCTTTTCTTGTTTTGACAGACATTACAACTTCTTCTAGGCTTGCATTACCTGCCCTCTCTCCCAGACCGTTAATCGTACATTCAACTTGTCTTGCGCCATTTTGAACTGCCGCTAAAGAATTAGCTACGGCCATACCTAAATCATTATGACAATGTGTCGACCATATTACGCTTTGTGAATTTGGCACCTTTGAAATCAATTCATTCATAAGATTTCCCCAGCTTTGTGGTATTGAATATCCTACAGTATCTGGAACATTGATTGTTTTAGCACCTGCTTTGATAACAGCATCAAAAATTTCAATCAAAAAATTTACATCTGACCTTACCGCATCCTCAGCTGAAAATTCAACATCATCTGTAAACTCTAAAGCCCAATTCACTGCTTCAACAGCTCTCTTTAAAACCTGATCCGGACTCATTCTTAATTTATTTTCCATATGTATCTTGCTTGTAGCAATGAAAGTATGGATTCTTTTATATTTTGCTAACTGAACAGCTTTTCCTGCTTTTTCTATATCACTTTCAAGCGC
>JABHXS010000007.1 GCA_018657165.1 Nitrosomonadales bacterium | reverse complement strand
TATAGCTGCGGCATTTGTAGTGTTGGAAACGGAATGACCCAAGAGACAGTGGATATTGACAGAAGATTTGGTGGTATTGTACGTCTTTACGGCAAAAAAAAATTTCAATTGATACAAGAATGTCATATTTGTGTTGTTGGGGTTGGAGGGGTGGGTTCATGGGTTGCAGAGTCATTGGCTAGGCATGGAGTGGGTAAAATTACACTCATTGATATGGATCATATTGTTGAGTCCAATATTAACCGTCAAATTCATGCACTCAACAGCACTAATGGCGAATCAAAAATACAAGCGATGAAAAATCGAATTATTGATATTAACCCACTTTGTCAGGTTGATTGTATTGATGATTTTTTAGAAGAGTCAAATATCAAACCTTATATATCAAACAAGTTTAATTTTATTATTGATGCTATTGATCAATCAAGCGTAAAAATTAGTTTGGCTGAATTTTGCCAATCGAATAATTTATCCCTTGTGATGGTGGGGGGTGCGGGAGGCAGGACAGATCCCTCGAGAATAAAAATATCAAATCTATCTAAAACCTTTGGGGACCCATTGATAGGGAATATTCGAAAGCACTTTAATAAAAAAAATAAGTTATCAAAAAATAACCATGAAATACCAACTATTTTTTCTGACGAGCCCATTAAAAAATCAGAGGCATGTGAAACAAATCAAGCGGGTGGTGGTTTGAATTGCGATGGATACGGGTCAAGCTTAAATATAACAGCCACAATGGCATTTTATGTTGTTGCTCATATCTTTTCTAAAATATAAATACACTTAAAAAAAAGTTGAAATTAAAAAAATTGCCCCCATTTATTAAAGCAATATTCATTTAAATTAAATTTAATTAGGGATTCTACGAAATGACAAAAAAGAAAGAAACTTTAAGCTTTCAGGCTGAAGTAAAACAACTTTTACAACTAATGATTCATTCACTTTATAGTAATAAGGAAATTGCTGTACGTGAATTAATATCTAACGCAAGTGATGCTGCGGATAAGCTTAGATTTGAGGCGCTGAAAAAAAGCGATCTATATGAAAATGATTCTGAGCTCAAAATTTGGGTAGATTTTGATAATGATAAAAAAACAATCACAATTTCAGATAACGGGATTGGCATGAGCCGTGAGGACATTATTAAAAATATTGGCACAATTGCTAAATCAGGTACTAAGGAGTTCTTAAAAAAATTATCAGGAGATCAGGCGAAAGATGCAAATCTGATTGGTCAGTTTGGAGTAGGATTTTATTCAGCATTCATTATTTCAGAGGAGGTGACCCTTGAATCAAGAAAAGCAGGTGAGAAATCTGGATCACGATGGGTGTCAAAAGGTGATGGTGAATTTAGCTTAGAAACAATTGATAAGAAATCAAGAGGGACTTCAGTTATATTAAGTCTAAAGAAAGATGCAGAGGAATTTCTTGATGAATATAGACTAAAAGAAATTATTAAAAAATACTCTGATCACATCACATTGCCTATTGTAATGAAAAAATTTGAATTTAAAGATGGAAAATCGATTCGAACAGAGGAAGATGAGGTCGTCAACGATGCTTCAGCAATTTGGGCGAGAAATAAAAAAGATATTAAACCCAAGGAATATGATGAATTTTATAAAAATTTAACTTACGACCAAGACCCACCTCTTTCAGTATTCCATAATAGAGTTGAAGGCAGTCAGGAGTATGTTTCTCTCTTATTTATTCCAAGCAAAGCCCCCTTTGATCTTTATGACAGAGATAAGGCACAGGGCGTTAAGTTATATGCCAAACGTATTTTTATTATGGAGGCTAATGAGAAGCTCATTCCCCAATATTTAAGATTTATGAAAGGGGTTATTGATAGCAGCGACTTACCTCTTAATGTATCAAGAGAAATTCTACAAGATAGTAAGGCTCTTGAAAGCATTCGCTCAGGCACAGTTAAGAAAATTTTATCAGCGCTTGAGGATATGGCAAAGAAAAAAACTGAGGACTTTAAAAAGTTTTGGAATGAGTTTGGCCTGGTATTAAAAGAGGGCCCAGCTGAGGATTTTGCAAACCGAGAAAAAATTGCAGGTTTACTTAGATTTTCAAGTACTTTTGATGAATCAGATTCTCAGAGCGTAAGCTTGGCGGATTACATAGGTAGAATGAAGCCAGAACAAGAGGTTATTTACTATATAACCGCAGATTCATTCTTAGCTGCAAAAAATAGCCCTCATCTTGAAATATTTAAAAAGAAAAATATTGAAGTTATTCTGCTTGGCGATCGGGTAGATGAATGGTTAATGTCAAACTTGCCCGAGGTGAGTGGAAAGAAATTTCAGTCAATTGCAAAGGGTGACCTAGACTTAGGAAAGCTAGAAGATGAGTCTGAAAAAGACGCGAAAAAGGATATTGAAAAAAAATCTAAAACACTTGTTGAAAAGATTGCAAAATCACTGGGGAATAAAATCAAGGAAGTTAAAGTAACTCATCGCTTAACTGACTCACCAGCATGCTTGGTTGTTGGTGAAAATGATATATCAGGTAACTTGGAGAGAATATTAAAAGCAGCAGGTCAAAATACACCAGATATTAAACCTGTCTTAGAAATTAATCCTGAGCATGCCTTAATTAAAAAGCTTAATTCGGAGAAGGATGAAAAGGCATTCGATGAGTACTCGTCAGTGGTGTTTGATCAAGCTTTAATATCTGAAGGTGGGCAATTAGAAGACCCTGTTGGGTTCGTAAAAAGAATTAATCAATTATTAGTAAAATAAATGTGAATTTTAGTTAAATAGTGTTTGACTTTGATTTAAATTCACTGCTATAATTCGCGCTCTCTTGCGTTATATGACGCAGAGTTCAACAAAATACTCGTTGATTTATCGATCGCGGGGTGGAGCAGTCTGGCAGCTCGTCGGGCTCATAACCCGAAGGTCACAGGTTCAAATCCTGTTCCCGCAACCAACATCGATAAGCTCTTTAACAATTTGACAACTGATAAGTGTGGGTGCTTATAGTTGAGATTAAAATTAAAATTTTTCTGTTTACAGAATTAATTTTAATTCTCATATTAAGTGCTTACACTTTAAATTTGTGACAAGACCACACTGGTTAGTAATAGCCAGTTAACCTTGAAAATGAATTTGAGAAAAAAGCATAAGCGATACAAATGTTTTTCAATTTATTGAGAAGCAAAGTAATAAGTTAAGATTAAACTGAAGAGTTTGATCATGGCTCAGATTGAACGCTGGCGGAATGCTTTACACATGCAAGTCGAACGGCAGCATAGAGAGCTTGCTCTCTGATGGCGAGTGGCGAACGGGTGAGTAATATATCGGAACGTGCCTAGTAATGGGGAATAACTAGCTGAAAGGTTAGCTAATGCCGCATACGACCTACGGGTGAAAGCAGGGGATCTTCGGACCTTGCGTTATTAGAGCGGCCGATATCTGATTAGCTTGTTGGTGGGGTAATGGCCTACCAAGGCAACGATCAGTAGCTGGTCTGAGAGGACGATCAGCCACACTGGAACTGAGACACGGTCCAGACTCCTACGGGAGGCAGCAGTGGGGAATTTTGGACAATGGGGGCAACCCTGATCCAGCCATTCCGCGTGAGTGAAGAAGGCCTTCGGGTTGTAAAGCTCTTTCGCAAGAGAAGAAAACTTACTATCTAATATATTGTAAGCATGACGGTATCTTGACAAGAAGCACCGGCTAACTACGTGCCAGCAGCCGCGGTAATACGTAGGGTGCAAGCGTTAATCGGAATTACTGGGCGTAAAGCGTGCGCAGGCAGTTTTATAAGTCAGATGTGAAATCCCCGAGCTCAACTTGGGAACTGCGTTTGAAACTGTAAGACTAGAGTGTGTCAGAGGGGGGTAGAATTCCACGTGTAGCAGTGAAATGCGTAGAGATGTGGAGGAATACCAATGGCGAAGGCAGCCCCCTGGGATAACACTGACGCTCATGCACGAAAGCGTGGGGAGCAAACAGGATTAGATACCCTGGTAGTCCACGCCCTAAACGATGTCTACTAGTTGTTGGTGGAGTAAAATCCATGAGTAACGCAGCTAACGCGTGAAGTAGACCGCCTGGGGAGTACGGTCGCAAGATTAAAACTCAAATGAATTGACGGGGGCCCGCACAAGCGGTGGATTATGTGGATTAATTCGATGCAACGCGAAAAACCTTACCTGGCCTTGACATGTACCGAATTTAGCAGAGATGCTTTAGTGCTCGAAAGAGAACGGTAACACAGGTGCTGCATGGCTGTCGTCAGCTCGTGTCGTGAGATGTTGGGTTAAGTCCCGCAACGAGCGCAACCCTTGCCATTAATTGCCATCATTTAGTTGGGCACTTTAATGGGACTGCCGGTGACAAACCGGAGGAAGGTGGGGATGACGTCAAGTCCTCATGGCCCTTATGGCCAGGGCTTCACACGTAATACAATGGTCGGTACAGAGGGAAGCCAACCCGCGAGGGGGAGCCAATCTCAGAAAGCCGGTCGTAGTCCGGATTGTTGTCTGCAACTCGACAGCATGAAGTCGGAATCGCTAGTAATCGCGGATCAGCATGTCGCGGTGAATACGTTCCCGGGCCTTGTACACACCGCCCGTCACACCATGGGAGTGGGTTTTACCAGAAGTAGTTAGTCTATCCGTAAGGGGGACGATTACCACGGTAGGATTCATGACTGGGGTGAAGTCGTAACAAGGTAGCCGTATCGGAAGGTGCGGCTGGATCACCTCCTTTCTAGAGAATAAATCTCTCTATAAGCATTCACACTTATCAGTTGTTGGTAGCACAAAGAATTTAAAAATTGGCCCTGTTTTAGGGTCTGTAGCTCAGCTGGTTAGAGCACCGTGTTGATAACGCGGGGGTCGTTGGTTCGAGCCCAACCAGACCCACCAGTTTTAATGAAGATTTAACTTAAAATGGGGGATTAGCTCAGCTGGGAGAGCACCTGCTTTGCAAGCAGGGGGTCATCGGTTCGATCCCGTTATCCTCCACCAATTCTTTGTATATAAAAGGTAAGCCTTAAGAGTTTATTTATGAATTCTTAAGGCTAGCTTTTTAGCTAGTATGTTCTTTAACAATATGGAAGAAGTAAATTAGAAATCATAAGATTGTGATGAGATTATGATTTCAAATGGGTAATGATTGCAAAATCAAATACTAAATCAACACTTTGCATCTAAATTTTATATTTAGATAAAAAGAGTTTTTAAAGTAAGCTTTAGAAGAAACTATAATGACCGTCTCATGCGGAAAAACGTAAGTAGAAAAGGGCTTAGGTTTTAAAGTTATAGGATCAAGTGAATAAGTGCATATGGTGAATGCCTTGGCGATTACAGGCGATGAAGGACGTGGTAGTCTGCGAAATTTTTCGGGGAGCTGGCAAACAAGCTTTGATCCGGAAGTGTCCGAATGGGGAAACCCACCCGCAAGGGTATCCATCTCTGAATTCATAGGAGATGTGAAGCAAACCGAGTGAACTGAAACATCTTAGTAACTCGAGGAAAAGAAATCAACCGAGATTCCGGCAGTAGTGGCGAGCGAAACCGGAACAGCCTGTTATTTTTAGCACACGCGTTAATAGAACGGAATGGAAAGTCCGGCCGTAGAGGGTGATAGTCCCGTATATGAAAGCCCGTGTGTAGAACTAGGGTAACGATAAGTAGGACGGGACACGTGAAATCTTGTCTGAATATGGGGGGACCATCCTCCAAGGCTAAATACTCGTAATCGACCGATAGTGAACAAGTACCGTGAGGGAAAGGTGAAAAGAACCCCGGGAGGGGAGTGAAATAGATTCTGAAACCGTATGCATACAAACAGTAGGAGCCCTTCGGGGTGACTGCGTACCTTTTGTATAATGGGTCAGCGACTTACATTCAGTAGCAAGCTTAACCGATAGGGAAGGCGTAGCGAAAGCGAGTCCTAATAGGGCGTCTTAGTTACTGGGTGTAGACCCGAAACCAAGTGATCTATCCATGGCCAGGATGAAGGTGCCGTAACAGGTACTGGAGGTCCGAACCCACAAATGTTGAAAAATTTGGGGATGAGCTGTGGATAGGGGTGAAAGGCTAAACAAACTTGGAGATAGCTGGTTCTCTCCGAAAACTATTTAGGTAGTACCTCGTATCTTACTCTCGGGGGTAGAGCACTGTTATGGCTAGGGGGTCCTTAAGGACTTACCAAACCATTGCAAACTCCGAATACCGAGAAGTACAATTACGGGAGACAGACAGCGGGTGCTAACGTCCGTTGTCAAGAGGGAAACAACCCAGACCGCCAGCTAAGGTCCCAAATATATGCTAAGTGGTAAACGAAGTGAGAAGGCCCAGACAGCCAGGAGGTTGGCTTAGAAGCAGCCACCCTTTAAAGAAAGCGTAATAGCTCACTGGTCGAGTCGTCTCGCGCGGAAGATGTAACGGGGCTAAGCATATAACCGAAGCTGCGGATGCATATTTATATGCATGGTAGGAGAGCGTTCTGTAAGTCTGTGAAGGTGTTCTGTGAGGAATGCTGGAGATATCAGAAGTGCGAATGCTGACATGAGTAGCGATAAAGGGAGTGAAAGGCTCCCTCGCCGAAAGCCCAAGGTTTCCTGCGCAACGTTCATCGGCGCAGGGTGAGTCGGCCCCTAAGGTGAGGCAGAAATGCGTAGCCGATGGGAAACAGGTTAATATTCCTGTACCTCAATTTAATGCGATGTGGGGACGGAGAAGGTTAGGTCAGCCAGGTGTTGGATATCCTGGTTCAAGCATGTAGATAGATTCCTTAGGTAAATCCGGGGAGTTAATATCAAGATGTGTTAACGAGTGAACTTTTGTTCATGAAGTGATTGACACCACGCTTCCAAGAAAAGCCACTAAGCTTCAGTTAGATTGAGACCGTACCGCAAACCGACACAGGTGGGCAGGATGAGAATTCTAAGGCGCTTGAGAGAACTCTGGAGAAGGAACTCGGCAAATTTGTACCGTAACTTCGGGATAAGGTACGCCCCAGTAGGTTGTAGCATTTTACATGCGAAGGCCGATGGGGTTGCAGTGAAATGGTGGCTGCGACTGTTTATTAAAAACACAGCACTGTGCAAACACGAAAGTGGACGTATACGGTGTGACTCCTGCCCGGTGCCGGAAGGTTAATTGATGGGGTGCAAGCTCTTGATAGAAGCCCCGGTAAACGGCGGCCGTAACTATAACGGTCCTAAGGTAGCGAAATTCCTTGTCGGGTAAGTTCCGACCTGCACGAATGGAGTAACGATGGCCACACTGTCTCCTCTAGAGACTCAGCGAAGTTGAAATGGTTGTGAAGATGCAATCTACCCGCGGTTAGACGGAAAGACCCCATGAACCTTTACTATAGCTTTACATTGGACTTTGATAACATCTGTGTAGGATAGGTGGGAGACTTTGAAGCAGGATCGCTAGATCTTGTGGAGTCACCCTTGAAATACCACCCTGATGTTGTTGAGGTTCTAACCCAGGTCCCTTATCGGGATCGGGGACCGTGTATGGTGGGTAGTTTGACTGGGGCGGTCTCCTCCCAAAGAGTAACGGAGGAGTGCGAAGGTAACCTAGGCACGGTCGGAAATCGTGCTGTTAGTGCAATGGCATAAGGTTGCTTGACTGCGAGACGGACATGTCAAGCAGGTACGAAAGTAGGTCATAGTGATCCGGTGGTTCTGTATGGAAGGGCCATCGCTCAACGGATAAAAGGTACTCTGGGGATAACAGGCTGATTCCTCCCAAGAGTTCATATCGACGGGGGAGTTTGGCACCTCGATGTCGGCTCATCACATCCTGGGGCTGTAGTCGGTCCCAAGGGTATGGCTGTTCGCCATTTAAAGTGGTACGTGAGCTGGGTTTAAAACGTCGTGAGACAGTTTGGTCCCTATCTGCCGTGGGCGTTGGAAGTTTGAAGGGGGCTGTTCCTAGTACGAGAGGACCGGAATGGACAGATCTCTGGTGGACCGGTTGTTACGCCAGTAGCATAGCCGGGTAGCTAAATCTGGAAAAGATAAACGCTGAAAGCATCTAAGCGTGAAACTTGCCCTAAGATGAGACTTCCCTTGCACTTTAAGTGCACTAAAGAGTCGTTCAAGACCAGGACGTTGATAGGTCAGGTGTGGAAGTGCAGTAATGCATGAAGCTAACTGATACTAATTGCTCGTGAGGCTTGATCCTATAACCTTAAAACTTATTAAGGTTATGTTGACACTAAAGCAAAACGCAATCAAAACACATTAATTTACTTCTTAACATATTGAAAAAGACATGAGTTATTTATTTAACTCAAAAAAGTTTGCTTGGCGGACATAGCGAATTGGACCCACTCCTTTCCATTCCGAACAGGACAGTGAAACGATTCTGCGCCGATGATAGTGTAGTTTTTTCTACGCGAACGTAGGACACTGCCAGGCTTCTAATCTAAAAAACCTCACCTTATGGTGGGGTTTTTTTTTATCAGGAAAAATTCCTGATAATTAACTTTTTTAAAATATTTAAACGGTTATTTACTATAATAATGGGCCGTAAAAAAATAATGAATATGACAAAAAGTAACAATTTTTTTAACGAAATAAATTTGACCCATGCGATTATATTATCCTTAATCATTCATGTAATTTTTGTTATGAAATTACAAATCTCAAACTTAAATTTAAACCCAAAACCAATTACTGATATTATTTTTAACACTGAAATAGTTAAACAAGAAGCTCCTAAAATAATTCCACAGTCTAAGCCAAAACCAATCATCAAACCTAAACCGATAGAAAAACCAAAACCAATTCAAAAGCCTATACCAATACCAGAACCTATAGTTGAACCAATACCAGAACCTATAGTTGAACCAATAACTGATACAGTTGAGACCAATACAACACCTCAAACTATACCCGAAATACGCGATCAAGTTCCATCATCCCCAAACCCACAAGTTGTTAATAACTATAGTAATCAGTTGAGAACACATATTGCGAAACATAAGAAATATCCTAGAATTGCGCAAAGAAGAAAAATGCAAGGGGAGGTTGTTGTAGAGATTCAAATTGGTGGGGACGGGTCATTGGTTTCTAAAAGAATTGAAAAAAGCAGCGGTTATAAGGTTTTAGATAAAGAGGGGATGAATATGATGGAAAAAAGTAAACCCTTCCCTGTGCCACCTGACACTTTAAGGGGTAGTGTCACAACAGTGGTTGTTCCGATCGCTTTTAATTTAATTTAATTTACTGCCAACTATCTCGTAGCGTTGTTGTTCTATTAATAACTATATCATCTGGTTTAGATAGGTTATCCGCAATAAAGTACCCATGGCGCTCAAACTGATATTGATCACCAGGTAAGATTTTGCTTAAGTTTTCCTCAATTTTAATTTCTTTTGTTGTTAAAGAATTAGGGTTGAGGTCATCAATATAATTATTATTGTCACCAGGGTGAGTCTCTTTAAATAATCGGTCATACAAATTTACTTTTGCAGTCACAGCATATTTACATGATAGCCAATGGATATTGCCTTTGACCTTAATTGCATCGGCACCAGGCGTTCCTGATTTAGTGTCGGGTAAGTAATCACAAAATATTTTGATTATTTTCCCGTTAGCATCTTTTTCAAAATCTGTACACTTGATAACATAGCCATATCTCAATCTAACTTGGGCTCCTGGCGACAATCTAAAATATTTAGCAACAGGCTCTTCCATAAAGTCTTCTCTATCAATCCATAATTCCTTGGTTAATTTAATTGTACGTTTGCCCAAATCTTTATTTTTAGGATGGTTTGGAGCAAAACAATCCTCCTCATGGTTTTCAGAAAAATTATTGATAATTAATTTTAGGGGGTCTAAAACAGCAACTCTTCGATGTGCAGATTCATTCAAAACCTCGCGCATACAGTCTTCCAAGATGGTGTAATCAATCCAGGAATCAGCTTTTGAGACACCAATGCGATCGGTAAATAATTTAAAACCACTAGGGGTATAACCTCTTCTTTTAGCCCCAACAATTGTAGGCATTCTGGGGTCATCCCATCCTGAAACATGCTTTTTTTCAACTAATTCAATAAGTCTTCTTTTGGATAAAACAACATAAGTTAAATTTAATCTCGCAAACTCATATTGTTTTGGGAGGGGGTCTGAAAAGAAACCATTTTCTTTCAAGCGCCTTAACAACCAATCATAAAACGGTCTTTGATCTTCAAATTCAAGTGTACAGATTGAATGTGTTATACCTTCAAGTGCATCCTCAATGGGATGTGCAAATGTATACATAGGATAGATACACCAAGCATCACCAGTTCTGTGATGATGAGATTTTTTAATTCTGTAAATTGCTGGATCTCTGAGGTTAATATTCGGAGAGGCCATATTAATTTTTGCTCTAAGCACCATAGACCCATCAGCATGTTTTCCTTCACGCATCTCTGTAAACCATTTAAGATGATCTTCTATTGAATGATCTCGCCAAGGTGAATCTTTGCCAGGGGTTGTTAGCGTGCCTCTATTTTCCCTGATTTCATCAGCATTTTGCTGATCTACATAAGCAAAGCCAGACTTAATAAGGAGAACTGCTGCCTCATACATATGGTCAAAATAGTTACTTGCATAGTAGAGGTTTTCTTCTTTTTTAAAATTCCAATTAAAGCCCAACCACTTAACATTCTCGATGATGCTGTCGACATATTCTTGATTTTCTTTCTCTGGATTTGTGTCGTCAAAGCGAAGATGACATGCCCCAGAGAAGTCTTTAGCTAAACCAAAATTTAAAAAAATACTTTTGGCATGACCGATATGAAGGTACCCATTTGGCTCGGGAGGGAAACGCGTTCTTATTTTAGCTTCATCCAGGCTTCCATTTGATTGATGGACACCATTCCCCGGTATTTTATTCCATAGTTTATTCTTATAAAGGTTGTTAGAAATATCTTTTTCAATCTTTGCTCTAATAAAGTTTGATGAACTAATAATTTTATTTTTTTGGTTAGTTGCCATTGCGATATTTTACACTGAATGCTGATAACTTTAGGTGAATTATGCTTCATAAAGCCGTGTTATGATTTTAATTATTTAGTAGAGTAAATCTTTTGGTAAATCTCTTTTTTGAAATCCTTGAATACCTTGCGGATGGAAAATTTCATTCTGGTGAAACGATGGCCAAGCATTTTAATGTATCACGAGTATCTATTTGGAATGCTATTGCTAAAGCTGAGGGTATCGGAGTCAAGATCTTTTCTGTTAGAGGGAAGGGGTATAAACTTCAACGGCCTGTTAGCTTATTAAATGAAAGTAAAATTAAGAATGCAATGGGTGAGGAGGGAGGTTGGTTTAATATTAAGGTGTTAGATACAGTAGATTCTACTAATAATTATTTAGTAAAAGCAGTTTCTTCTGATTACCCTCATGCCTCAGTTGTTGCTACCAATATTCAAACACAAGGAAAGGGTAGAAGGGGGCGACAATGGCAATCTGCGCTGGGTGAGAGTTTAACTTTTTCTTTCTTATGGAGGTTTACACAGGGCGCAGCTGCTTTATCAGGGTTAAGCCTTGCTGTAGGGGTAGCATTAATACGCGCTTTAAAAAAAATTAATATAAACAAAGCACTCCTCAAATGGCCCAATGATGTTTTAATTTTTGATGAGGGGCAATATAAAAAACTGGCAGGTATTCTGATAGAGTTACAGGGGGATACTGATGGCCAAAGCGCTGCTATTATTGGGGTTGGTTTAAACTTAAATATATCCAAAAATCAGTTTAAAAAAATTGATCAACCGGCAATCGACATCAATAATTTATTACCAGATCAAATAGACAGTAATTTCTTTATGGCAATAATAATCAAAGAGCTTGCAAATGTATTGGCTTCATTTGAAGCCGAGCAATTTAAACTCTTTAAAGATGAGTGGTTGAGTTATCATGCTTTTCAAGATAAGCCTATTAATATCATACTGGGAAATTCTCAAACTATATCAGGGAAAGCAATCAATATTAGCGATACAGGCGCATTAATTGTCAGCACGGATGAGGGAATAAAGTCATTTGCCTCAGGCGAGGTATCTGTTAGGAGTACAGAATAGATGTATTTATTGATTGACATTGGTAACACAAGGATTAAATGGCAGTATCGTGATGAAAAGAATATTTTTTTATCAAATGCAATCTTAATAGAAAATTTTATGGATATTGATTTATCTGAAATTAAATCAGTGAAAAAGGTTTTAGTTTCAAATGTAAATCACTCTGTAGTTTTAGATAAGCTAAAGGAAAATTTATCCCCTTTTGATTGTCCTGTTATTGAAGTTAATTCAGAATCAAACCAAGATCTAATTAATGATTACACAGATAGGTCGACACTTGGAGTTGATCGTTGGTTAGCAGCATTAGGTGCATGGAGGTTATTTGGGAAAGATTTAATTATTATAAATGCTGGAACAGCAATCACTATTGATCTAATCCAGCTAGATAGTAAAAGAAAAGCCCATTTTAGAGGCGGGATGATTTTACCTGGCGTCGCCATAAGTTTAGGCATTCTAAATAACAGTACGAATTTAATTGATACAGAGATTGGACAAAGTCGCTACCCAAGTTTAAACACTAAAGATGCTGTTACCACAGGAATAATGACGAGTATTCAGGGTGCAGTGAATCAAGTTTGTAAGAAGCTACCCTCTAAGTTACCTATTTTGTTAACGGGTGGTGATGCAAATTTAATTCATGAGCAAGCAGAAGATGAATGGAAATCAAGAGTTAAGCTGCAAGATGGCTTGATTTTTAAGGGGCTAATGTTTTACGTTTAGTACATTATCTTTTTTTAATATATAGATCAGTGATTGTACCTTCTTTTATTTCTGCAGCCATTGCAACTGATTCAGAAAGTGTCGGGTGAGGGTGAATTGATAATCCGATATCATTCGCATCAGCACCCATTTCAATCGATAAGACAGTCTCAGCAATAAGTTCACCTGCATTAGTGCCAACAATACTAGCGCCAATTATTCGGTTTGTTTTTTTATTGAAAATCAATTTTGTCATGCCTTCTGTTCTATTGGTC
>JABHXS010000071.1 GCA_018657165.1 Nitrosomonadales bacterium | reverse complement strand
CACAGGTACATCGACAGCTTGAGTAAACTTTTTGTAGGTTTCTAAATCATTTATTGCCTCAGGAAAAATCATATCCGCACCAGCCTCAACACATGCACAAGTTCTATCGATCGAGGATTGCAAACCTTCAACTGCCAGTGCGTCTGTCCTTGCCATAATGACAAAATTTTTATCGCTCTTTGCGTCTACCGCACTTTTTATTCGATCCACCATCTCATCTTGACTGACGATTGACTTATTTGGACGATGTCCGCATCTCTTTGCTTGAATTTGATCTTCTATATGAACTGCAGCAGCACCTGATTTTTCTACACTTCGGATAGTTCTTGCAATGTTAAAAGCACCACCAAATCCTGTATCAACGTCAACAAGAAGGGGGAGTGATGTGGTGTCTGTAATTCTTCTTATATCAACTAATACATCCTCTAAGGTTGAGATACCTAAATCAGGAACACCTAAAGAACCAGCTGCAACGCCACCACCAGATAAATAAATTGCCTTATAACCGGTTTTTTCTGCAAGTTTTGCATGGTAAGCGTTTATCGTGCCAATAACTTGTAATGGCTTTTCTTCTTCAATGGCTTTTTTAAACAATAGCCCCGGAGTCATTTTATTTTCCAGAATCACCTAGCTAAAAAATGCATTAACTGCATCATCTGGTAGTTCCATTCCTGAAAGTTTTGCAGTTTGAAGCATTTCCCAAAAATAACGATAAGTTGCTCTATCATGTAATTCTCCAGCGTATTGTATTGGTCCCCAATTTGATTTTTGAGCCTCTAGTAAAATTTTTGCCCCATCGATTACCTCACTATAATCTGGCTTCATTCCATCAACAATTGCCTTAATTTGAGTTGGATAAATACTCCACATTCTTAAAAATCCAAACTCTTCTCGAGCACGTTTAGCATCATTATGAGTTACCTCTGCATTTTTTAGGTCAAGCGTTACATTATGCGCAGGTATTACGCCGTTACCAATTGCGGCAGCGACAACTTCAGATTTTGCTCTCGAAAGAAGCTTGTGATCAAATTGTCCAGGACTGCGCATGGCACTAGCTGGAATTGCTCCATGATGACCGCTTACAAAGTCCATTAGTCCAAAATCAAGCACTTGAACCCAATCGATTGTTGCAATTTGTTGAACATTTTTAAGCGCACCATGCGTTTCAATGAGCACATGAATAGGTATTTTTTTTGCTATTCCAACTTCATTAGACTTATTTTTTATATAGCCAACCATTTCATTGACCTGAGAAAAAGTAGTTGATTTTGGTATGGTGATATAAGAAACAATTTCGCCAATCCCACTCAAAAGAATATCAACATCTTTCTTCCAAGAAGGGTGAGTGTAATCATGTATTCTTACTCCGGCCATTTTATGTTTATTTAGGTCAGAACTTAAAACTTTTACGATCATATCAGCGTGCTCTATTTCCTGACCAGCTGCAGCACCATCTTCACAATCACAAGTAATATCAAAAATAGGTCCAAGCTCATCCTGAAATGATAGTGCTTTTGTAATTAATTTCTCACTACCTGCAAAATGTTCACAGCATGGGATAGCTGGGAATGGTTTCTCTCCATGAAAAAGGGCTTCGTTTGGGTGTACTAATTCCATATTATTTTCCTCTAGGCACAACAATGCTGTAATCAAGATCTAAAACAACATTTTTGTTATAAATTTTATTTTCTACACTCTGTTGATAAATAGATTTAAGTGAGCTTGGTATTTGATTTTTAATACCTATTAACTTTAGCTTTAAAATTCCAATGTCCTGGTGATTTGGCAATTTATCCTTTCCTACAATAATTGTTTTCGAATATAGCGTGTCATCTGCCAAGACAGGATTTGAATGAGTTCCTGCATGAATAGCCGTTATAATAAGGCTATTCTCTAAGCCCTCATGGGCAATAGAACGGCATAGAGATATTACATGGCCGCCATAAACAAGTCTTTTTTTAAATGGTGAGGCTTTCATTTGATGGGCATTAAAATGCAGCTTTGCATCATTTTGGTATAAATGTGTTGCTAAGGTGTGGGAGGCTTCATCAATGGTTAGCCCTCGACTATGATTAATTTCATCATTTTCATGATAATCATCCCATCTCAATGATGAGCCCGTGGCTATTTCATCAAAGTTATTTGTTTTAAGAAAGTCAGGAATATGCATGCTTCCAACTGCAACTTCAGGCTTTATATTTTTAGGAACAACCTCTTTTATAGTTTTATTTTTATCTTTCTTTGGAATCATTACCCAACGTTTCCAGCTAAGCACCATTTTATTTTGTTGATTAAAGCTGGATGAATGGACATAAACAATCCCATTAGTTTTGTTTGAGTTTTCTTTGATGCCTATAATCTCAGATTTACTTGAAATAGTATCACCAAAAAAAACAGGCGAATGGAATATAACTTCTGCATAGCCTAGGTTTGCCACTGCATTTAGTGAAATGTCTTGAACAGTTCTACTAAAAGCGATGTTAAATAAAAGTATGTCATCAATTGGTGTTGATTCAAAACCTAGAGAATTTGCAAAGTTTTTAGCACAAAATAGGGGATATCTTGTTCCAGTTAGACCAAGAAACATAGATGCATCACCCGAAGTGATAGTTCTAGGCATAGCATGATAAATTATGTCACCGTGTTGAAAGTCCTCTAAAAAATTTCCACCTAGTTTACTCATTATTTAACTCCTCAATCATCTCATGAAGCTCAAGAAGTCTTTTGGCTGCATTCACATGATGGTGCTCAACTAACCTATCATTTACCACTACCGTGCCTCTTCCCGTGGCATTTGCTTCGGCGAGAGACGTGATAATCTCACGAGCATTTTTAACCTCACTTAATTTTGGTGAGTAGGCATCATTGGCATAGGGTAATTGGTCAGGGTGTACCAAAGATTTTCCATCAAAACCCATATCACGACCAATTCTACATGCATATTCAAAAGCATCAGTAGCCTTAAGGTTGCTATGAATACCATCAATGACAGCAAGATCATAAGCCCTTGCGGCAAGAATAACTCGAGAGAGACTATGAAGGACCGCCACTCGAGTTTGCGTTGTCCTTGCATGTAGCTGGGAAATCAAATCTGACGTAGCAAGGATAAGACATGCTATTCTAGTTGATGAGGCTGCAATTTCCTCAGCATGCAAAACACCTTTTGGGCTTTCAATCATGAGCATAATAGGTGTTTTCTTACCACCTGCCTTATCTAGCTCATTAATTGCATTTAAAACATCCTCGCTTGATTCAATGTTGGGAAATAGAACTGCGTCAGGCTCAGCTTTTGCAATAGCTTTGATATCATTTATTCCCCAAGGTGAATTAAAGTCATTGACCCGAACAACAACCTCACGTTTTCCATATTGTTTTTGATTTAAAAAATCAACAACATTTAATCTTGATTCCTCTTTGGCTTCAATCAGAATTGGATCACCTAAATCCAGAATAATGGAGTCAACTTTTAAAATCTTTGCTTTTTCCAAGTAGCGTCTATTGCAACCGGGAACATAAAGCATTGACCTTCTTGGGCGAAAATATTGTGTCATATAAATATACAATTACATTAATTGCAATGATTTTAGGCATATGTAAAAAATATGTCAATAAATTTTTGAAGTCTTATATAAGACTATATCAATTTAATTTTAATTTTTTGTTATAAATACCATAATAAACAACAGTTTAACTTAATTATTTGCTCATAAAAACTTTTAAAAAAATATGTTGATTAATTAATAACTCTTATATAAGATATATATGAATTTTTTGAAATTAATTGGAATTTAGTATATGCAACCATTGTACGAGAAAGTCAAAAAGAAAATAACTGAAAGCTTGGTTCAAGGCGAATGGAGCCCTGGTGAGGCTATACCTAGTGAGACTGAGCTTGCAAATGTATATGACGTAAGCCAGGGAACAGTTAGAAAAGCAATAGATGAACTAAGTGCTGAAAGTATTTTAATCCGAAGGCAAGGAAAGGGTACCTATGTTGCTACCCATAATGAGGAGAATATTCAGCTTCGTTTCTTAAGATTGACATCTAACTTTGGATTAAAAGAAAAGCTAGATAATCAATTAGTTTCATTTTCAAAAGAAAAGGCAACCAATAAACTTGCGAAAATTTTAAATATAAACCCAGCTTCAACGATAATTTCTTTAAAAAGAGTTTTAACTTTTAATGAAAAACCACTAATCCTTGATCTCATAAAAATACCTGCGCAATCATTTAGAGGGGTAACTGCAGAAATGGTTGTTGAGAAAAAGGGATCAATGTACCGCATGTATGAATCAGATTTTGGAGTGAGGATGTTACGTGCAGATGAAAAAATTAGGGCTATTAACGCTAATTTTGAATCAGCATCGCTTTTAAATGTAAAAGAAAACACCTCACTATTGAGTGTAGAGCGTATTTCTTATACCTATGAAAACAAACCCCTTGAATGGAGGTTAGGTCTTTGTGTTACCGATGATCATTATTACCGTTCAGAACTTGACTAGGAAAACCAATGAAATCAAATGAAAAAAAAGCCTTGGATTATCATGAATACCCAATTCCAGGGAAATTAAGTGTTGAGGCATCAAAGCCTTGTGCGACTGCAGAAGAATTATCTCTTGCATATACTCCAGGCGTTGCTGTGCCTGTTAAAGAAATAGCAAAAGACGAAAAAAATGCATATAGATATACAAATAAAGGAAATTTAGTAGCCGTCATCACAGATGGATCAGCAGTGCTTGGTTTGGGTAATGTTGGTGCATTAGCAGGTAAACCTGTGATGGAAGGTAAAGGTGTTTTATTTAAAAGATTTGCAAACATAGATGTTTTTGATATTGAAGTTAATTGTAAGGATCCCGATGAATTTATAAAAACAGTTGAAAATATAGCCCCAACTTTTGGAGGGATTAACTTAGAGGATATTGCGGCACCAAATTGTTTTTATATTGAAAATGAACTAAAAAAAAGGTTAGATATTCCGGTCTTTCATGATGACCAACATGGCACGGCAGTAATTGTTGCAGCGGGTTTAGTGAACGCCCTAGAAATCCAAAAAAAAATGATTAATGAGGTAAAAATCGTTTTTTTAGGAGCTGGTGCAGCTGGTTGCTCTTGTGCAAGACTTCTTAAAAAAATGGGGGCTAAAAATATTGCCTTAGTTGATAGAAAAGGGGTTTTAAATAAAAATAGAAAAGATTTAAATCAATATAATCAAGATCTTGCTGTAGATACAGAAAGTAACACTTTCGATGAGTGCATTGTTGATGCAGATGTATTTATTGGTGTTTCAGGAGCTAATCTTTTAAAAGAATCACATTTATTAAACATGTCAGCTAATCCTATTATTTTTGCATTAGCTAATCCAGACCCTGAAATACTTCCTTCTGATGCTCATCAAATTAGAAATGATATTGTTATGGCTACAGGCAGGTCTGACTTTCCTAATCAAGTAAACAATGTTCTTGGATTCCCATTTTTATTTAGAGGTGCTCTAGACGCTAAAGCAACCGAAATAAACGATAAAATGTTGATAGCCGCCTCGAAAGCATTAGCAAGCCTTGCTAAAGAGCCAGTCCCACAAGATGTTCTTAAAGCCTACGGTTTAAAATCACTATCATTTGGCCCTGAATATATTATCCCAAAACCTTTTGATTCAAGATTGATTGATTGGGTTGCAAAAGCTGTTCAGGATGCAGCTTGATTCAAACTATGAAAAAGCAACCCAAAAATTTAAATTTATTCACCATTCGATTCCCAATTCCCGCCATTGTGTCAATAATGCATCGTATGAGTGGGGTAGTCATTTTTTTACTAATGCCATTTCTTACTATTGGCTTCTCAATATCTCTTACATCTTCATATGGTTTTGCTAATGTCATATCAATCTTTGATTTATGGCCTATAAAGATTTTAAGCGCATTATTAGTGTGGGGCATTTTTCATCATTTTATTGCAGGGTGTCGACATTTATTATTAGATATGCAGATTGGAAATGATTTAATTGTTGCGAGGTTTACCAGTAAAACGGTATTAATTCTGAGTTTTATTTTTACTGCATTGGTATTTTTGTTTTGAGTAGGGTTAGCCTAAAATCTCCATTTGGCGGGATGACGCAATGGCTTTATCAGAGATTGACAGCATTTTTTATGATTGCTTACTCAGCAATCATAGTATTTTATCTTTTATTTTATACATTTACCTTCGAATCTTGGGTGGCTTTTATGTCACCTTTATGGATGAGATGGGCAACTTCAATTTTTTTTATATTTATGATTATTCATGCCTGGATAGGTGTTCAACACGTAATTGATGATTATATTAAATCAAGTTTTTTGAAGGCTTTTATAAATATATCATTTCTATTTTTAACGCTCGCGCAACTTATATATTTACCTTATTTTTTAATGGTGATTTTCAATGGTTAAGCATTTCGAATTTGACTCTATTGTTGTGGGAGGTGGAGGTGCTGGCCTTAGAACATCTATGCAGCTTGCCGCTGCTGGAGAAAGAGTTGCTGTAATTTCAAAAGTGTTCCCTACTAGATCACATACTGTTGCTGCCCAAGGAGGTATTGCTGCGGCGTTAGCAAATGTATCTGATGATAAGTGGTTATGGCATATGTATGACACGATTAAAGGATCAGATTATTTAGGCGATCAGGATGCTATTGAACATATGTGTAAAAATGCAGCTGCCGCCATCTATGAGCTTGAGCATATGGGAATGCCTTTTGATCGAAATACTGATGGTAGAATTTATCAAAGACCATTTGGTGGTATGACAAAAAACTTTGGTGAGTCATCAATTTCAAGAACATGCGCAGTAGCTGATAGAACAGGACATGCCATGTTGCACACTCTGTATCAAAAAAATATCGAGTTAAAGACCAAATTTTTTATTGAATGGATTGGTTTAGACCTCATTCGTGACGAGGATGGTGATGTACTTGGATTAATTGCTTTGGAATTACAAACAGGTGATCTAGGTATTTTTCATGCAAAGAATACTATTTTTGCAACTGGTGGAGCGGGAAGAATTTTTCAGGCAAGTACTAATGCATTTATTAATACAGGTGATGGTCTTGGTATGGCTGCTAGAGCTAATATCAGCCTAGAGGATATGGAATTTTGGCAATTTCATCCAACTGGAATTCTTGGTGCAGGTGTCTTAGTAACTGAGGGTGTTCGTGGTGAAGGGGGTTATTTAATAAATTCAAATCGTGAACGTTTTATGGAACGATACGCACCGAGTGCTAAAGATTTGGCAAGTAGAGATGTGGTTTCACGGGCTATTACTCAAGAAGTTATCGATGGAAGGGGCGTTGGACCAAATAAAGATGGTGTTTATCTCACTTTATCTCATTTAGGCGAAGAGTTGATAAATGAAAAGTTACCAGGGATTAGAGAGATTTCAATTAAATTTGCAAATGTCGATCCAGTTAAAGATCCTGTTCCTGTTGTTCCAACGGTCCACTATATGATGGGAGGTATTCCAACAACCTTGAATGGGCAAGTTAGAGATGGCGTTAGCCAAAAGGAAGTAAATGGCTTTTATGCAGTGGGTGAATGCGCCTGTGTTTCTGTTCATGGTGCAAATCGTTTAGGATCAAATTCACTTTTAGATTTAATTGTTTTTGGAAAGGCAGCAGGCCAACACATCCTTGATTCATCCAAAAATAAGAAATTAAAAAAACTTCCTAAAGATGTAACAAAAAAAACCATAGATAGATTAAAAAAAATAGATTCAAAAAGCTCTTTGGAGAATCCTAGAGAAGTGGGAGAGGAATTACGAGCCACAATGCAAAAACATTGTGGTGTGTTTCGCTTTCCTCAATTACTTGATGAAGGATTAGTTAAAGTAAATGAGTTGAAGAGGAGAATAAGAAATTTATCAATTCAAGATAATTCCAAAGTTTTTAATACAGCCAGAACTGAAGCCCTTGAACTACAAAATTTAATTGAAGTTGCTTTGGCAACAATTGCTTCAGCAAAAAATAGAGAGGAAAGTAGAGGGGCACATTCAAGGGCTGATTTTCCAAAAAGAGATGACAAATCTTGGTTACAACATTCTTTATATAACCCAAAAGATGGGTCTTTAGCTTACCGACCTGTAAAAATGAAACCTTTAAGTGTTAAATCATTTCCATTAAAAGAGAGGGTTTATTGAGCTTAAGATGAAAATTTCAATTTATAGATTTAATCCAGATACAGATAAAAAGCCATACAACAAGGTTTACGATGTAAAGAGAACTGAGTCTGATACGATGCTTTTGGATTTATTAATAAAAATAAAAGCTACAGATGATTCACTTTCGATGAGGATGTCATGTCGTGAAGGTGTTTGTGGTTCTGATGCAATGAATATCAATGGAAAAAATGGCCTAGCATGCGTTACAAAAATAGATGAGCTAAAAAAACCTATAGTTATTAGACCGGTTCCTGGACTTCCTGTGATCAGAGATTTAGTAGTTGATATGAAGCAATTTTTTAAACATTATGATTCAATAGATCCATATCTTAAAAGCAAAAAAAAACCACCCATTAAAGAACGTTTACAGTCTCAAGAGGATAGAAAAAAACTTGATGGATTATATGAATGTATATTATGTGGCGCTTGTACCACGGCGTGCCCATCATTTTGGTGGAAACCTGATAAATTTGTTGGCCCAGCAGGTTTATTGCAAGCTTATAGATTTTTAGTAGATAGTAGGGACGATGCTAGAGAAGAGCGCCTTGACAACCTAGATGATCCTGATCGACTATACCGTTGTCACAACATTATGAACTGTGCAGATGTTTGCCCAAAAGGTTTAAGTCCCTCGAAAGCAATAGCCGGCATCAAAAAAATGCAAATAGCAACTAAAAAACCAAAATTTAAAACCATAAAAAAAATATTTCATGTGCAAGAGTCAAAAAAATGATACTTGATAACCAAATTAAATATCGTTGCAGAAGAGGATTATTAGAGCTTGATTTGATTCTAAATAACTTTTATGAAAACAAATTTCCACAATTATCTATTGAAATGAAAAAACTTTTTTTAGAGTTTCTAGAAATGGATGACAATGACATTTGGTATGCCTTAGATTCTAATCATCAATCAAAAAGATATGATTCATTAATTAACTTAATCTACCCTAAAAATAAAAAGGAAATTAAAAGTGAAAAATAAAATTTCAAAGCAACATCAAAAAATTGAAATTGACCACCTTAGTCATGACCTTTTAGGAGGTGTTTGGCCAGGTATTCAACTTTACTATCCTCCCGTAAAATATTCACCATCTTCAGGTGTTTATGAGAATCTTATTGATGCTGCTAAAAGAATAAAAAAGCATGCTCATACTACTGAAGCGCACACCATAATATTTGACTTAGAAGATGGATGTCGACAAAAAGAAATGAGTCGAACCTTGTTAGAAAGAGAGCTTCCTGAGTTAAGGGAAAAACGACCTGACATCAGCATAGCAATAAGAATTAATCCGTTTCGAACTGAGGAATACATCAATGATTTAGAGTTCTTAAAAAAACTGCCTGAATGTATTGATGTAGTTATGTTATCAAAAGCGGGAGAGGTTTATGGTGCAGCAGAGATAAGAGATCTTTCAAGTAATCTCTTTGACCTTAATGAAAAAATTTCAATACAGCCTATTATAGAGCATCCAAAATCTTTGAAAATTGCCACTGAACTCATGTCGTTTTCTACAGTGAAACATGTGGTTTTTGGGATTCATGACTTCTCAAAGGCAATGGGGATAAATATTACACCCATAGGATGGATCGATGAGCTTAATTTCTTTTTGAATGAGCTTATGTTTGAAGCAAGAATTGCTGGTAAAGGTGTGATTGGAGGAGTTGAAACTCTGATAGGTCAAACAGTCATGCCAAGTAATTTTTTAGAACCACACGATGTTAGGCGTTGGTTGGATTTACACGGTGACGATGAGTCAAGAATAGTATACAAGCATGCCGTTAGAGAGAGAGAATTGGGCTTAACAGGTAAGCAAGTTATTCATCCAGGACATATCCATCTTTGTAAGGTTGCTTACACCCCATCACCTACAGATATAAAACTTAAAATAAGAATTCTAAAAGCAGCTATAGAGGCTGATGCACTTGAGGGAGGAGCAATAAAATTTGAGGGTGAGATGTTAGATCCACCAATGTTTGGAAAAGCATTGCAAACGCTTCTGAGAGCATATGCACTGAATGCATTAAAGGAGGAAGATATAGATTTTACGTTAAAAGTCTTAAATAAACTTCCTCAACAGGTAATAAGACAAAATTGGCCTTATGGAGAAATTGAGTAATGTCAGTTTGTCAAAATATCAATCAAACTGAATGGAAATGGAGCATTCCAAAATTCTTTAATATTGGAGAGGCTTGCTCTGACAGGGTTTGCAGAGGGGGAAAAAAAGATAAAATTGCTATGATTGTGGAGGACGATATAAAAGGAACATCTTCAATCACCTATGAAATCTTAGCTACAAAATCTAATCAATTTGCTGAATTTTTAAAGAACCTAAAAGTTAAAAGGCAGTCCAGGGTTCTTATAAGACTTCCTAATTGTTTGCATTATCCAATTTCTTTTTTAGGTGCCATGAAAGCTGCGTGTATATCAGTACCCACTTCAACTCTATTAACCCCAAAAGAAATTTTGTATTTAGCAAATGACTCGTCTGCAGAGGTATTAGTTACAGATCTGAAGACATGGAAATCGCTTCTGCCTATGTTAAGTGATTTTAAATATTTAAAAAAGGTTTTCATTTCTGGGGAATATGAGGACTGCAATAGTGAGCTAGAGGTTTTGTGGCTTGATGAAGAGTTGAATAACATTAGCTCCTTAACTCAGAACCCTAAAACTTTTTCAGAAGATCCAGCCTATCTTGTCTATACCTCAGGCACGACTGGATATCCAAAAGGGGTTCTTCATGCGCATAGAGCTTTATTGGGAAGAGGCCCAGCTTCAAAACACTGGTTTAATTTTATTAATCCAGATGACCGAATAGTGCATACAGGAAAGTTTAATTGGACGTATGTTCTTGGCTCAGGGCTAATGGATCCACTTTATTTGGGTAAAACTGTCATCGTTCACGAGGGTAAAAATGATGCAGATGGATGGATTAATTTAATTGAAAAACACAAGGCAACAATTTTTATCGGGGTACCAACTATATATCGACAAATTTTAAAAAAAACAGTAGCAAACAAGACTAATGTCCCAACATTACATCATTGCATGAGTGCTGGTGAGCATTTATCTGATGAAATTTTTAAATCCTGGTTTGAGAGGTTTAAGTTAAACATATATGAGGCAGTAGGAATGTCAGAATTCTCATACTACATATCTCAATCAGTAAAATATCCTATAAAACCAGGATCTGCTGGGTTTCCACAGCCAGGACATGATATAAAACTTTTAAATCCCGAGACGCTTGAGGAAGTAAAAACTGATGAGGAGGGAATGATTTGTATCCCTGAAAACGATCCTGGTCTTTTTATTAAATATTGGAATATGGATCACGAAACTTCAAAGTATAAACATAATAATTGGTTTTTTACGGGTGATTTTGCGAGATATGATAAAGAAGGTTATTTATGGTTCTTGGGTAGGAAGGATGACATCATTAAAAGCTTTGGATATCGTGTTTCCCCTTATGAAATTGAAAGGGTATTTAAATCTCATAAATTTATTGAGAATTGCGTTGCATTGGGTGAGACGCAAGAAGATGGGAAAGTTCTTGTAGTTATATATATTATACTTAATGAACTGGGACACCTTCACCCAAATCAATTTGTTCAGTATGGAAGGGAAAACTTAGCAGCATATAAAGCTCCAAAAATTGTCTATATAGCAACTGAATTTCCAAAAACAAAAAATGGAAAAATATTGAGAAAACAAATATCAAAAGAAATTATTTTAAAAAAATCGGATGTTAGGTAATGAGTATTATAAAAAAAAATGATTTTATTGAATCGATTGCTAATGCCCTTCAATACATTTCTTATTATCATTCTGAGGATTTTATTCTTGCAATGAAACGTGCCTTAGAGATTGAAAAGTCAATTGCCGCAAAGGATGCTATTTTACAGATTTTAACAAACTCAAAACTTGCAGCATATGGAAACCGTCCAATATGCCAAGACACTGGTATTGTTACTGTCTTCATAAAGCAGGGTATGGACCTTAGATGGAATTCAGATAAAACAATTGAGGAGATGGTGAATCAAGGAGTAAGAAAAGCCTATCTT
>JABHXS010000009.1 GCA_018657165.1 Nitrosomonadales bacterium | reverse complement strand
TATAAAAGAAAATTTTATCCCCTCTTCTGACTCCAAATCATTTTGAGTCAATTTTTTCCATTGATTTTCATCAAAATTTGGGAAAAATGCATCTCCCTCAATTGTACTGTGCACTTTGGTAATAAACATATTCGTGGCAATGGGCAATGCAATTTCATAAATCTGCTCACCTCCGATTATAAAAACCTCATCCTCAGCTTTAGTTAGACAAATAGCATCATCAAGTGAACTTACAATCTCTACCCCACTTACCTGAAGGTTCTTATTCCTACTTATAACAATATTTCTTCGATATTTAAGTGGCTTACCAATTGATTCGAAGGTTTTTCTACCCATGATGACACTGTGATTTAACGTTATTTTTTTAAAGTTTTTAAGGTCTTCAGAAATATGCCAAGGCAGTGTGTTTCGATGTCCGATTACTAGATTTTCTGAAATAGCAACAATAATGGTAATTTTTTTCATTAAACCGCAACAGGTGCCTTAATTAAAGGGTAAGGATCATAACCTTCTAAACTAAAATCTTCATATTTAAAATCAAAAATGTTCTTTTTGGTTGGGTTAATTTTTATAGTAGGTAAATTTTTAGGCTGTCGAGTTAGCTGCTCATCTACTTGATCCAAGTGGTTCGTATATATATGTGCATCACCTAATGTGTGAATAAATTCCCCACATTTCAAGTCGCATACATGGGCTATCATTTGAGTAAGGAGAGCATATGAGGCTATATTAAAAGGAACACCAAGGAATATATCAGCACTTCTTTGGTAGAGTTGACAGGAAAGCCTTCCATCAGCGACATAAAACTGAAAGAAACAGTGGCATGGTGGCAGCTTCATCTTATTAATTTCTCCTACATTCCATGCTGAAACAATTAACCTTCTCGAATCAGGAGTTTTTTTTATTTGATTAATAAGATTGGATATTTGATCAATTGCCTTACCTTCTGAGGTAGGCCAACTTCTCCACTGATGCCCATAAACTGGGCCAAGGTTACCATTTTCATCTGCCCATTCATCCCAGATAGATATGTCATTTTCCCTTAAAAACTTAATATTCGTATCGCCAGATAAAAACCATAAAAGTTCATAAATTACTGATTTTAAATGAACTTTCTTAGTTGTTAATAAAGGGAATCCATCGTTAAGATTAAAACGCATCTGATAGCCAAATACTGATATGGTTCCCGTTCCAGTTCGATCTTCTTTTTTTAACCCATTCAGTTTCACGTGCTTTAGAAGCTCAAGATATTGATTCATATTATCTGTTGTCGATAATACATTTCTTAACAGACTCAACACTGTTTTCAAAAACTTCAAATTTTTGATCAAGCAATTCTAGATCTTTAAGAGAGTCCGGTCTTTTGGGGTAAACTCCTATTGCTTCAAATACTGATTTTTCAAATTTAATTGGTAGTGCAGTTTCCAAAACAATCATCGGATTAGATGGAGCTGAATGGTCCATTGCAGCTTTAATACCATCCGCTGTGTGTGTGTCAATTATTACGCCAACTTCGTTATATAATGATCTAATAGAATCCATTCTATTAGTATGTTTGCTTGAGGATGAAACAAAGCCATAATCTTTAATTTTTTTAAAGTTTTCTTCACTTAATTTAAATGATTTTCCGTCATCTATTTTCTTCCAGTGCTCCTTTAATGACGTAGAGTTTCGACCCAATAAATCAAAAATAAAACGCTCAAAATTTGAAGCCTTTGAGATATCCATTGATGGGCTTGATGTTTGAAAGGTTTCTTTAGAGGATCTAGGAGAATAATTTCCTGTATTGAAGAATTCATCTAAAACATCATTTTCATTTGTAGCAACAACCAGATGGTTAATAGGTAGCCCCATCATTCTTGCTACATGTCCTGCACAGATATTTCCAAAATTCCCTGTTGGGACAGTAAAATCAACCTTTTCACTATTTTTACTGGTCACATCAAAATAACCTTTAAAATAATAAACAATTTGAGCAAGTATACGTCCCCAGTTTATTGAGTTTACCGCACCAATTTTATATAAATCTTTAAATTCAAGATCATTTAAGACAGCCTTCACAATATCTTGGCAGTCATCAAAAACACCCTTAATTGCTATATTCAAAATATTTGAGTCTTGCAGACTATACATTTGAGCTGCTTGAAATGGACTCATCGTTCCATGAGGTGACAACATAAACACCTTGATGCCCTTCTTTCCTTTCATGGCATATTCTGCAGCTGGTCCAGTATCTCCTGAGGTCGCTCCAAGAATATTGAGCGTTTTACCCTTTTTCTCAAGAACATATTCAAAAATATTCCCTAAAAATTGCATCGCAATATCCTTAAAAGCTAGCGTCGGTCCATTTGACAATGAGAGCAAGAATAGATTATTTTTTAATTTTAAAGTTGGTGTTATATCTTCTGCTTTTTGCTCTTCCCTCGCAAATGAAAAAATATCAGCACTATAAGTCTTATTAACAATTTCTTTCAGATCATTGGATGGAATATCGTCTATGAATTTTTCAAAAATACAAAAAGCCAAATCCTGATAAGTCATACCTCTCATTTTATTTAGCTCATCATTTGTAAATTTAGGATAATGCTCAGGGAGATATAAGCCACCATCAGGAGCCAGCCCTCCAAGCAAAACTTCTGAAAAAGCTAGTTTAGGAGAACATCCCCTTGTTGATATGTACTTCATTAAAACTCCTACTTATTTTAATTCTTCGGTTCTAATTTTAACAATTTTTTCGATATTTTCAGGCAAAAGCTCAATTTCTTTAATAATTACATCTATATCTGACTCTTTAGTTTTGGATGTGATTAAAAAGATATCTGGATTTAGATTGTTTTCTTTTACTTCCTTGTGCACCATTGAGTTGATAGAAATTTCATGGTCAGCAAAAATATTAGTAATTTTAGCAAGTAAGCCTACTTTATTTTTCATTGTTAAACGAAGATAAAATTCAGAAAAAATATTCTCAATAGATAAAATATTTTTTTTATGTATCTTATCTGGCATAAATCCTAATGTAGGTATGAGTGTTTTATTTGAGAGCATTGATTGTCTAGCAATATCAATTATATCAGCAGCAACTGCGCTTGCTGTTGGCTCTGCCCCAGCCCCAGCCCCATAATAAAGCGTAGGTCCAACCATATTTCCCTGAACAAGCACTGCGTTCATTGGTCCATCAACATTAGCAACCAACCTTTTTTCCGGAATTAATGTTGGGTGCACTCTTATCTCCACATTGGAATTATCTGTTTTAGCGATACCAAGCAACTTAATTCTGTAACCGAGCTCTTCAGCATAGCTTATATCTTTTTGACTTAGACTACTTATTCCTTCAACGTGAACTGCTTCAAAATTTATGGGAATACCAAATGCAATTGAAGCTAAAATTGTAATTTTATGCGCTGCATCCACGCCCTCAATATCAAATGTCGGATCCGCTTCTGCAAAACCAAGGTCCTGTGCCTGCTGTAAGGCTGTATCAAAAGGTAAATTATTTTCTTTCATTTCTGTCAAAATGTAATTGGTGGTTCCATTCAGAATTCCAGCAATCCACTCAACTTCATTAGCTGCTAATCCCTCTCTTATAGCTTTAATGATAGGAATGCCACCTGCTACAGCAGCTTCATATGCTAGAACGACATTATTTTTATTAGCTATTTTGACTAGTTCCTCGCCATGCATAGCAATTAGAGCTTTATTGGCTGTAACCACATGCTTACCATTCTCTAAAGCTTTACGAACAATTTCTAACGCAACACCCGTGCCCCCTATAAGCTCAACAATCGTATCAATACTACTATTTTGTATGAGTGCAAAGGCATTTTCCTCAACAGTTATATCTTTATCTACTGTGTCTTTAGCAAGCTTAAGATTCTTGTCGGCAACGTGAGTAATCTTAATATCAATGCCCATTTTATTTGATATTGCAGAAGCATTATCTTTTAAAACACGATAAGTTCCACCTCCAACAGTTCCAATCCCAATTAACCCTATGTTCATCTATTTTTTACACCTCTCTTTGTATTCCATTAAATAATCAGCAAATCTTTTAATTGCGATTTTTAAATCATCCTCGTTGGGCAAAAATACCATACGAAAATGATTGTGATCATGCCAATTAAAACCAGTACCCTGAACCATTAAAACTTTCTTTTTCTTCAGCACATCTAAAATAAAATCTTGGTCATTCTCTATTGGATACAATTTTGGATCCAATTTAAAAAATAAATACATAGCTGCTGATGGTTTCATACATGTTACCCCCGGTATCTCCATCATCAATTTATAAGCCAAGTCTCTTTGCTTACATAACCTTCCCGTTGGTGCTACAAGGTCATTAATGCTTTGATACCCTCCAAGCGCAGTTTGGATAGCGAGTTGCCCCGGAACGTTAGCACAAAGCCGCATTGAAGCCAGAATATTTAATCCCTCAAGGTAGTCTTTAGCTCTTCTTTTGTCTCCGGAGACTACAAGCCAGCCAGCCCTATAACCACAAGCCCTATAATTTTTTGACAATCCATTTAAGGTAACGAACAAAACATCATCTGCTAGCGAAGCAACTGAAGTATGTTTTTTATCATCATATAAAACTTTATCGTAAATTTCATCAGCGAAAATAATTAAGTTATTTGTTCTAGCAATGTCAATAATTTCCTTTAAACATTCATCTGAATACAATGCGCCAGTTGGATTATTTGGGTTAATAATTAATATTGCTTTTGTTTTTTTTGTTATTTTAGCCCTGATATCCTCTAAATCAGGAAACCAGTCTGCAGTCTCATCACATGT
>JABHXS010000130.1 GCA_018657165.1 Nitrosomonadales bacterium | reverse complement strand
TTAATTGGAAATACATTTATTGATTGCGAAGCATATTTTTTTGCTGTGTATTTCAATACTTCAAACGGCTCATCTTCCCGAGGATCATATCCAACATATATTGTTGCTAAATCTTCATTCATTTTGATAATTTCCTTTTAAAATATTTTTAATATAATAATCATTTCATTAAGTTTTTTTTTGATTTAAATCAATTACAAAATAAGCAGTAAAATTGATATAGGACAAGTATGCTCATTTAAAAAACCTTATACTTAATTACAAAATATGAGTTTTTTAAAGGTGGAACAATATGCTCGAAGGTCTTTATCATTACAATATCCGTTCTGATACAAAAACGATGTATAAATTAAAAGATTTTTATACAAATATTGTAGGATTAAAGGTTGGTCATAGGCCGGCATACAAAAGCGATGGATTTTGGTTGTACATAAATGATAAAGATGTTCTTCATCTTGCAGAGACTAAAGAAGGGGATAAGAAGAAACATCATGTAAATTCTACTTTTGATCACGCTGCATTTCATGCACGAGAATTTGATAGGTATGCATCCGTACTAAAGAAAAATGAAATTGATTTTTATATTCGAGTAGTACCTGAAATTGGAAAAAAACAAATTTTTTTTAAAGATCCTGTTGGCAATGGTATTGAATTATATTTTGTAGATTCATGAATATAAAAAGCCAAAAAGAAAAATGTGTTGTAATTGTGGGAGCAGGCCCTGCAGGTCTTGCAATAGCAAAAGCACTTAGTGGAATGGGTTTTATAATAAACATTATTGACCCAAAAAATAAGCAAGAAATTGTAAGTCCATCTTATGATGGAAGGGAAATTGCTTTAACGCATCAATCACAAATATTTATGGAAAAACTAGGTATTTGGCAGAAGATACCAGAAAAATTTATTTCATATATTAAAAAAGCAAAAGTACTTGATGACGACATAACTGAATCCATATTAATAGGTGATCTTATTGATAAAGGCGGTGAGATAGGGTTTTTGGTATCAAATTATATTATTCGGAAGGCATCTTATGAAGCTTTAATTGACTCGAGGAGAAAAAACAAAGATATAGAATTTTCTTTTAGTGATGAAGTAATAGATGTACAAAATTTTGATAGTTTTTCTGAAGTAAAGCTGAGGTCCGGAAATACTATTAATGCGAAACTCGTAATAAGCTCTGATAGCCGTTTCTCAAAAATCCGTACTTTACTTGGCATACCTTCTGACATGTTTGATTTTGGTCGAGACATGCTAGTTTGTTCTATGAAACATTCAAAAACACATGATCGTACGGCATGGGAGTGGTTTACCTATGGATATACCTTGGCACTATTGCCTATGAGGAAAAAATTTGATGATAGGCAGTATGAGTCCTCTGTCATTGTTACTATGACAAAACAAGAAATTAATAATCTTTTATCCCTAGATGAGGAATCCTTTAACCAGAATATTACTCAGAAGTTTAAAAGGTTTTTTGGTGACATGGTATTAACAAGCCCATGTTATTCCTATCCACTTGTTTCTGTATATCCAAAAAAATTTGTAGCTGATAGATACGTACTTATTGGAGATGCAGCTGTTGGCATGCATCCTGTTACGGCTCATGGATATAATTTTGTTTTAAAAGGAATTAAGACATTGACTGGGCTTATAGATGAAGCTTCACAAACAAAAGAGGATATTGGCAGTATTTCTCTATTAAAGAAATATAATAGGAGGCATAAAGCAGCAACAAAACCCCTATATTTATTTACAAAACTTATTATAGCTATCTTTACTAAAGAAGATTCATCTGCAAAAAAAATAAGAAAGATTTTTATTAAATTAGGACAACTTACGTTTATCCAAAAAACATTTACTAAGCTTTTGATGAAAGAGTAATTATTTATCTTGGTTAGCTCAAATCAATAAGATTTTTTTATTTTTTAGTAATTTTTATAATTATGATTAAACAAATTATTAATAATGGAAAACCCTATCAACTCATGTTTGGGATTGGTGCAATCCAAGGCATTTTAATAATTCTTTGGTGGGGTTATGATATTTTTGCAAGATTTACGGGCTCGCCGATAGTAACAGCATCAGGAGTTGTAAGTCATTGGGCACATATTTATCTAATGGTATTTTCCTTTTTCCCATTATTCATTTTTGGTTTTTTAATGACCGCTTATCCTGTTTGGATGGGGGCAGAGCCAATAAAGCTTAAACCTATCTTGCCTGGTGTTTTTTTATTGATAATTGGGCTTTTTTTAATAAATATAGGAATATTCTATAACAAGAATTTGTTTCCTTTTGGTACGGTTTTGTTTGCACTGGGGTGGTTCTTTTCAATTGCGACTCTAATAAATGTTTTTAGGCATGCCCATAAAAATAATAATTTTCATTCGCTGTTAACAATATTTTTTTTAGTTATTGGTGTTATTTTTCTTTCTATTGGTGCATATGGAATTTTTTATAACAATGTACAAATAATTAATTTAGCAAAAGTTGGAGGGATGTGGTGGTTTCTTTTTCCATTATTCATATCTATATGTCACCGATTGATTCCCTTTTTTACAAGTGTTGTTATTAGCGAATATGAGATTTATCGACCTAATAAATTATTAATTGCAACCCTAGTGCTGATCTTTTTTCATGGAATATTAGAACTGAATCACCAAATATCATATTTATGGCTTGTAGATATTAATATTGCAATTATTACTCTATGGTTATCATGGAAGTGGATAGATAAGGAAGTCTTTTCTAAACGTATTTTATTTATGCTTCATATAGCCTATTTCTGGGTCACAATTTCTTTTACCTTATTTACCATACAAAGCGTTCTTAACCAGAATGGATATTATTTACTATCAAGCGGTCCTTTGCACTGTATCACTATGGGTTTTTTTACATCAATGCTTTTTGCTATGATAACGAGAGTATCACTTGGGCATTCAGGTAGGCAGGTCAGTGCAAACTCATTTATATGGAAATTATTTTTACTGATCCAAGTTGCTGCTGTACTTAGATTGATTGTTGGTTTCACTATAAACTTCCAATACAGCCAAGTCTTATTATTAATATCAGCATTACTTTGGTTTTTTTGTTTTTTCGGTTGGTTAAAAGAATTTTTAAATATTTATTTTACAGATTTGAAAGGATTAAGTTATGAAATTTGAGGCGATCAAGAAAAAAAAATATGTAAATTTTATTTTTAATTTACTTTTAACTCTTCTTATTGGAATTGTTTTTTTGGATTTAGAAGCAGCAGAAAGTGAGCCAATTAATTTTAAAGAGGCAATTTTACAGGGAAAATCTTTATCATCACTAAAGTCTCGATACGAGTTTGTGGACCAGGATGGTAAATCTAAAAATGCTAACGCACTTACAGTTCAAACGCTCCTTGGTTGGGAAACTAAGCCAATAGATGGTATAAGTTTTGCCCTCCAGTTTATAGGTGTAAGCCCATTAATCGATGACTATAATGATAAAAAAAATGGAGTTTCAAATCTATCAAAAGTAAATTACCCAGTGGTAGTTGATCCAGAGGGCTACAATATAAATCAAGCTTTTATTTCTTATACCCATCAGAATAAACATAACGCAAAGGTGGGTCGGCAAGCTATATTTTTAGATAATTGGAGGTTTGTGGGAGATGTACGTTTTCGTCAAAACATTCAAGTAATGGACGGCATCACAACCAAAATATATCCTTACGATGGTATTGAATTGTTTTTAAGCCACGTTGAGAATATTAGGCAAGTAACTACGAAAAATCAGAATACAAGAATCGAATTAGCTAATCTTAAATATAAAATTTCAAAGTCAGGATCACTGGTAGGCTATGGATACTTTGTGGATTGGGATGATGAATCTCAAAAAATAAAATCTGATAAAACATTTGGCGCAAGATTAAATGGACTTAGGCCTGCTTCTGAAGAATGGAATCTTCTTTATACACTTGAATATGCAGATCAAAGTAGCTACAAAGATGGGTCTTCATTGATAGATAATTACTATTATCGAGTTGGTTTTGGAGTTGGTCAGGAGTCATGGTCTTTGAGATTTGATCAAGAGAAACTATCTGGTAATGCTAATGGTAAAGCTTTCCAAACAAACCTTGGGACTAATCACTTGTTTCAGGGTTGGGCGGATGTTTTTTTAACAACCCCCAACCAAGGCATCATAGATAATATGATAATTGCTAAAGCAAAAATTCTAGGCGCTACTATAAAGTCAGAATTTCATTTAATAGATTCTGATAGAAATTTTACTACAGACAGTGGTTCCCAAGCAGATAACTATGGCCATGAGTTTGATATTGGCATTTATTACCCAATCAAAAAAGATACAAAAGTATCTTTAGAATATGCGAATTTTTCTGAGGGAGATACATACTCAACTGCAAGAAAAAGGGATATTGAGAAAATTTGGCTAACACTTATCTATAAATTCTAAAAAATATTTAATTTTTTCTCATGATTTTTATTAATTACCCTTAAGTTTATTTACTATAAATCCTATTTATTTAATCTAAATCAATTTTTTAACCTTTAATTTTAACTATGATTTTTTTTTATTAAAAGAGAAGGCTTGGTTGGTTTATGAAAAATATAAATTTTATAAATATAGTTTTACTTTCAATTATTCCAAATTTAATTTTTGCTGAATCGACTGCAACGCAATTGGAAGACATTTCAATTACGGCCACAAAAATTGAAAAAAATGTTCTAGATGAGTCTGGGAATATTGGGCTTATTGATGAAGTGGAAATAGACATTTATCGACCCGAGCACATACAGCAATTGATTAAAAGAATTCCTGGGGTAAATGTTCAAAAAGGTAATGGGCAGGAATCACTTCCTGCAATTAGATCTCCTGTGTTAACAGGCCCTGGTGCTTGCGGTGCCTTTTTATTCATGGGCGATGGCGTACCTTTTAGAGCTACTGGATTTTGTAATAATAATGGATTAGCTGAGGCACATATGGGAGGTGCTAGAAGCATTGAGGTTATTAGAGGCCCTGGTAGTTCATTATACGGATCTAATGCAGTTCATGGCCTAGTAAACGTTATTACTGAGGCACCCTCAGGAACACTTGAGAATAATTTAATAGCAGGGGGAACTACGGAGCAGGTCTATAAAGGACATTTTTCAAGCAGTAATAGTTTTGATGACCATGGTTATAGATTAAGTATCGATGGAGTAAGGGACAATGGCTGGAGAACCCAATCTAATTACGGGGAGCAAAAACTGACTTTCCGTCATGATTTTTTTCCTTCATTTGAGGAAAGTATAAAGAATGTATTTACTGTCTATAATTTAAATCAAGAAACAGCAGGATTCAAGGTCAGCTCAGATAAGAATTATTATAAAGAAAGAGCTCAAATGAAAATCAATGACGATCCTGATGCATACAGAGACTGGACGGCTTTTCGTTTTTTAAGTGAATATCAATATATTTTTGAGAATGATGATTTTATAAGCATTACGCCGCATTTCAGAACAAATGACATGGAGTTTCGTCAACACTATTTGCCTGCAGACTCTATAGAAGAAAATGGGCATAGTTCTGCGGGATTATTGCTATCCTACTATGCTTCATTTGGTGATCATCAACTCATACTTGGCAGTGATTTAGAGTATACATCAGGCTATTTAAAAGAGACGCAAGAGAAGGCAAGTTACACATATTTTGGTAAAAATAGACAGCAAGGCATTCATTATGATTACGATGTTGTCGCTACAGTTATCGCCCCATATGCGCGAGTTGAATGGGTCATCTCTGAAAAGCTTTCAATAACAACTGGCTTGAGGGCTGAATATGTGAGGTATGAATATGATAATAAAGTTGCCAGCGGGACTGGGATGGCAGATGGCTCGGATTGTTTTGCAGGCGCCGGTACGGAGTGCCTATATTATAGACCTAGTGATAGAGCTGATCAATTTTTCGACCTCCTACCAAAGGTAGGTTTGACTTATGCACTTAACGACACTCAAAGCATCTTTGCTAACTTCAAAAAAGGATACAGCGCACCACAAACAACAGAGCTGTATCGTTTACAACGACATCAGACAGTCGGAGAAATAGATTCTCAGGAAATTAAAAGTGCTGAGTTAGGTGTAAGGCATGCCAGTAAAAATATTAGTTTTGAAATACTTGCCTTTTGGATGAGAAAGGATAATTTCTTTATGCGAGATAGCGATGGGTATAACGTTGTCAATGGTAAAACCGATCATAAGGGTGTTGAGTTAAGTACAAGTGCCTTCTTAACAGATAACATTGATTTAACAGCACAATATAGTTACGCAATTCATAAATATCGATTTAATAACAATGCTAGCGACATAAGCTCTGGCGATGACATTGACAGTGCACCTAGAAATCTCGCAAATGCAATTTTAGGCTGGGATATAAATACTAATAACCGAGTTGAATTGGAATGGAATCATGTCGGGGAGTACTATCTTGATACCAGTAATGAGCATGAGTATGATGGACACGACCTTTTCAACCTTCGTATTTCTTCAAACATTCAGGATAGTCTTGCTTTAAATTTTCAAATTGAAAATATAGCGAATACCGCATATGCAGATAGGGCAGATTATGCATATGGAGACTATAGGTTCTTTCCAGGAAGGCCGAGGTTTGCTGAATTAAGCTTATCTTATGACTTCTAATTTAACCAAATTTGATTTACATCAATTCTTTTTTTTAGGGTTTAGTATTTAATAAAGCGTTGAGTAAAAAAAGGAGCCTTATGGTAAGTGAAGTTAACAAACCAAATTGGATTTTAGGTTCAAGTACGTTTTCATTTACAGTTTGTTTTATGGTTTGGATGATTTTTGCAGTCATTGGAATACCAATTAAAGACGAACTTGGATTGAATGAAACGCAGTTCGGTCTTTTGGTAGCAATGCCAATTTTAACAGGCTCACTTTTTCGATTCCCAATAGGTATCCTGACTGATTACTATGGTGGAAGGAAAGTATTTTTCTTCCTAATGTTATCAACAATAATGCCTATATGGTTCATCAGTTATGCAACCACATATTGGCAATATCTTGCTATAGGTTTATTCGTTGGGCTTACTGGTGCATCTTTTACAGTCGGAATCGCTTATTGTGCAAAATGGTTCCCAAGGCATAGACAAGGAACTGCGATGGGTATTTTTGGGGCTGGCAATGTTGGCGCAGCGCTTACAAAGCTAATTGCACCAAGTATTTTAGTTGCATATGGATGGGCTATGGTTCCAAAAGTCTACGCCGTTATTATGACCTTTACAGTTATTATCTTTTGGTTTTATACCTGGGACAAGGATGAACATAGGGCAAGAAAAAAATTTAATTTTAAACAGGAAATGCTAATTTTAAAAGACCCTAATATTTGGAAGCTTTGCCAGTTCTATTCTATTGTCTTTGGAGGTTATGTCGCACTTGCATCATGGATGACAAAATATTACATCACGGAGTATTCATTTGATATCACAACAGCTGCTTTATTAGCAGCATGTTTTTCATTGCCTGGCGGACTTTTGAGAGCCTTAGGGGGGTATTTTTCAGATAAATTTGGTGCTCATATTGTAACTTGGTGGGTGTTATGGGTATCAATGATTTGTTTTTTTATTATGTCATACCCTCATACCGAATTAACTATTTTTGGTATAGATGGACCGATAACTTTCAAAATTAATTTAAACGCTACTTTCTTTACTATTTTAATTTTTATAGTAGGTGTTGCTTTTGCGATTGGGAAGGCATCAGTTTTTAAATATATATCAGATGATTATTCACAAAATATAGGTGCAGTTTCAGGGATTGTAGGACTTATGGGTGGCATGGGCGGATTTTTGTTACCTATTATGTTTGGCATTTTAATAGATTTAACCGGAATTAGATCGTCTATTTTTATATTGCTTTGTGGAATAACTTGGGTGTCTCTTATTTGGATGTATTGGTCTGAAATTAGACCTTTAAAAATCGCTCATCACAACCTTTACAAACAAAAAAAGCACACAGTTAATACATGATAAATCACATTTCAAACGGGAGTAAGCATTGAAGACTGATATTAAAAAATGGGAAGTAGAGGATAGGAAATTTTGGAACTCAAAAGGTAAAAAAATTGCGAATAGGAATCTTTGGATTTCTATACCCAGTTTATTGTGTGGTTTTGCAATCTGGCTGTACTGGGGCATCATAACTGTGCAAATGCTTAATCTAGGATTTCCGTTTGAAAAATCCGAGTTATTTACCTTAATGGCAATTGCAGGCTTAACAGGGGCAACCTTAAGGATACCAAGTAGTTTCTTTGTAAGGCTGTGTGGCGGTAGAAACACTATTGCTTTTACTACAGCTTTGTTAATGATACCTGCCTTAGGTACTGGTATGGCTTTAAAGGATCCAAATACACCACTCTGGATCTTTCAGCTTTTAGCGCTTCTTTCAGGATTTGGAGGAGGTAATTTTGCATCATCTATGTCCAATATAAGTTTTTTCTACCCTAGGAAACAGCAGGGCCTTGCACTCGGTTTAAATGCAGGATTGGGTAATTTTGGTGTCACTACTATGCAAATCCTTGTTCCGTTAGTCATGACTTTTGGTTTATTTGGGGTTCTAGGTGGCGAATCAATGACTCTTCAAAACACGAGCGGTACTCTTATTGGAAAGATTCCAGAAGGGACAGAGACATGGATTCAAAATGCAGGTTATGTTTGGCTCTTTTTCCTTATCCCTTTGTTTTTTGCTGGGTGGTTTGGCATGAACAATATTCGTGCTGAACATGTATCACCAAATATTGGAAGCACATTGGGGGCGATTGTAAAAATAAGTTTAATGCTCTCAGTTGGCTTCATAAGTGCAATTTTTGGATTATGGTTACTTTTGCCAGAAAGTGCAAATGGTTCAGGATTTGGAATACCTAAAGAAATAGTTATTATCATGGTGGTACTAATGACTGTTTATGGCTTGAAAGCAATGCCAGGAAGCATACACAAGAGTTTAGTTCATCAATATGAGATTTTTAAAAATAAACATACTTGGGTCATGAGTGTACTTTACACTATGACCTTTGGTTCTTTTATTGGCTTTTCAGCAGCTTTCGCACTCTCTATTAAAGTTATTTTTGGCTATCAGCACTTGCTGGTTGATGGTGTGATTACACATAATACAATTAATTTAAATGGCCCAAGCGCGCTTATGTATGCATGGATGGGGCCATTTATTGGGGCGCTAATTCGACCGATTGGAGGATGGTTTGCCGACAAATTAGGCGGAGCAAAAGTCACACAGATCTGTTCATTTATTATGATTGCAAGTGCGCTTGGAGTTGCTTATTACATGAAGCTAGCATACTCATCTGAAAACCCAGAAGAATTCTTCATGCCTTTCTTGACGTTATTTTTAATTTTATTCGCGGCTACCGGTATTGGAAATGGTTCAACATTCCGTACGATAGCGATGGTTTTTAATAAAGAACAAACAGGACCAGTTTTGGGATGGACTTCTGCCATAGCGGCATATGGAGCTTTCTATATACCTAAGCTAATAGGTGAGCAAATCAAACTAACAACGCCTGAGGATGCAATGATTGCTTTGGCAGTTTTTTACTCAATTTGCATTGTAGTTAACTGGTGGTTTTATTTGAGAAAAAATGCGGAATTTCATAACCCATAAAACGAAATAGATACATATATTTTTAAATTTTGAACGCTATATTAAAATAAGGAATAATTAATGAGCCACTTCCTAGATAGATTAAAATTTTTTAGCCCAATGAAAAAAAATTACTCAGGTAATCATGGAGTAATGACAAATGAAGATCGAGGTTGGGAGGATGGCTACCGAAATCGTTGGCAACATGACAAAGTGGTTAGGTCTACGCATGGGGTAAATTGTACAGGCGGTTGCTCATGGAAAATATTTGTTAAAAAAGGTTTGGTTGCTTTTGAAATGCAACAAACAGATTACCCAAGAACAAGGGATGATTTGCCAAATCATGAGCCACGCGGTTGCCAAAGAGGGGCGAGTTTTTCATGGTATCTATACAGCCCACATCGCATTAAGCATCCATTAATACGGGGCCGCTTATTAGAGCTATATCGCACCGAGAGAGAAAGAGGTAATGACCCAGTAGAGGCATGGGAAATTATTCAGTCAGATGAAAAAAAACGTCAATCTTACACCTCTGTTAGAGGGCTTGGTGGTTTTGTAAGAGCTTCTTGGGATGAAATAACTGAAATAACAGCAGCAGCTAATGTTTATACAATTAAGAAGTGGGGGCCAGATCGGATCTATGGATTTTCCCCAATACCTGCTATGTCGATGATTTCATATGCAGCAGGAACAAGATATCTTTCACTTATCGGGGGTGCTTGTGGCTCTTTTTATGATTGGTACTGCGATTTACCTGCCGCGAGCCCTCAAACATGGGGAGAGCAAACAGATGTTCCTGAATCAGCAGATTGGTACAACTCAAACTATCTTATTATTACAGGCGCTAATTTACCAATGACGAGAACTCCCGATGCTCATTTTATGAGTGAGGTAAGATACAAGGGAACAAAAGTGGTGTCAATGTCTCCAGATTATGCTGAGTATGTGAAGTTTGCTGATCTTTGGATGCCTATTAAGCAAGGTACTGATTCAGCAGCTTTTCTTGCAATGGGGCATGTAGCTCTTAAAGAATTTTATATTGACAAACAAGAGTCATATTTCCAATCCTATGCAAAACAAAATACAGACTTGCCTATACAGATAATTTTAAGAAAACATGATGGAGGGTTTGTATCTGATCGATGTCTTAGGGCATCAGATTTTAATAAAAATTTAGGTGAAAAAAATAACCCTGAGTGGAAAACAATTGTCTATGATGAAAAATCTAAAAGCTTTGTTGTTCCAAATGGGTCTATCGGTTTTCGCTGGGGTGAGGAGGGGAAATGGAATCTTCTGCATCAGTCAGACGGTCAAGAGATTGACCAAGAGCTAACATGCCTTGGAAGTCAGGATGAGGTAGTTTCCGTTGGCTTCCCACATTTCACACCTAATGAATCTGATCTTTTATGGAGAAATGTCCCTATAAGAAAGGTAAAAAATGTAAACAATGAGGAGCTTTATGTAACTAGTGTTTTTGATTTACAGATTGCAAATTATGGTATTGATCGCGGTCTAGGGGGTGAGAACGTTGCACAATCTTATTCAGATAGCACAGTAGCATACACACCTGCATGGGCAGAAAAAATCACAGGTGTTAAAGCTGCTGATATAGAAAGAACAGGCCGTGAATTTGCCGATAATGCTGCTAAAACATCGGGTAAGTCCATGGTTATTATGGGCGCAGCAATCAACCATTGGTATCACAATGATCTGAGCTATAGATCTGTAATGAATCTTTTACATATGTGTGGTTGTGTAGGGCAAAGTGGGGGAGGATGGGCGCATTATGTCGGCCAAGAAAAACTCAGGCCACAAGCAGGTTGGGCACCGATTGCCTTTGCATTAGATTGGCAGCGGCCACCTCGACACCAAAATTCAACTTCTTTTTGGTATTTTCATACAGATCAGTGGCGTTACGACACTATAAACCCTGATAGCCTTCATTCACCTGCCGCAAAAGCTAGGTATAAAAATCATACCATTGCTGACTATAACGTTATTTCAACGCGTTTAGGGTGGCTACCGTCAACCCCACATTGGAATAAAAACCCTATTAAGTTGGCTGAGGAGGCAAAAAAGAAAGGAGTTTCTGATGATGATATTGGAAATTTTATTGCCAAAAAACTTAAAAAAGGAGACTTGGATGTTGCATATGCAGATGTGGACGCGCCAGAGAACTGGCCAAGAAATTTGTATGTTTGGCGAGCAAATTTAATTGGGTCGTCTGCTAAAGGGCATGAGTATTTTTTAAAACATTTATTAGGTGCCCAAAATGGCGTTTTACAAGAGGGTGGGGATGGTAAGGCAACTAAAGAAGTTAAGTGGCATAAGGAAGCACCAATCGCCAAACTAGATTTGATGGTAGATATTAACTTTAGACTCAATTCAACGGGTGCTTACTCTGATATCGTCCTTCCAACAGCAACTTGGTATGAGAAAAATGATCTAAATACAACCGATATGCATCCATTTATTCACCCGCTTTCGGAAGCCGTTTCCCCAGGTTGGGAATCAAAATCAGATTGGCAGATTTTTAAAAACATTGCTAAAACATTCAGTGAGCTTGGAAAAAAACACCTTGGAATTAAAAAGGATATTGTTGCTTTACCAATGCAACATGACAGCCCTTCTGAGTTAGCACAGCCATTTGGTGAGGTAAGGGACTATAAAAAAGGCGATTGTGAACCAATTCCAGGAAAAACAATGCCCATCATTAAAATGATAGAGCGTGACTATAGCTCCATTTATAACAAATATATTGGGTTAGGCCCACTAATGATGCAACAAGGAAATAATATTAAGGGCCTGAATTGGGAAACAAAAAAAGAATATGAAGAGCTTAAAAAGTACAATCAAACAGTTACATTGCCAGGTGTATCGTTTGGCATGCCGTCACTTGAAAAAGATATTTATGTGTGCGACTCTGTTTTGCGAATGGCTCCTGAAACAAATGGTGAAGTGGCACATAAAGCATGGCAAGCCCTCACTGTAAAAACAGGAATTGACCATCAAAACCTTTATAAGGGTAGACGGGATGAAAAGATTACTTTTCATGATATTCAAGCGCAACCAAGAAAGATTATTACGTCACCAACTTGGTCAGGTGTTGAGTCGGAAGAAGTCTCGTATACCGCGGGCTATACTAACATTCACGAACATATACCTTTTAGAACTTTAACGGGACGCGCTCAATTCTATCAAGATCATGAATGGATGCTTGACTTTGGAGAGGGGCATTGCACTTATAGGCCGCCTATTGACATGAAGTCTCATGAAAAAATACCAAAAAAAATAAAGGAAAAGCCACATTTAGTATGTAGCTGGATTACACCACATTCTAAATGGGGGATCCATTCAACATACCAAGACAATCTTAGAATGTTGCAATTGTTTAGAGGAGGGCCTTATACCTGGATATCAGAAAAGGATGCTCAAAAGATTGGTTTAGAAGATAACGATTGGATTGAAATTATTAATGCAAATGGAGCAACCGTTACGCGTGCAGTTATCTCACAGAGGATTCCAGCTGGAATGGCTATGATGTATCACGCACAAGAAAAAAATATCAATGTCCCTGGCTCAAAAACGACAGGAAAAAGGGGGGGTATTCTTAACTCAGTAACAAGAATAGCTATGAAACCAACAAATATGATAGGGGGGTACGCCCAACTCTCATATTCATTTAATTATTATGGAACAGTTGGGTCTCAGCGTGATGAGGTGGTCGTAATTCATAAAATAGCAGATGAAGATATAGATTGGCTCGAACGACCATTAACATCAGAACGAGAAAAACAACTAAACCCAGTAGGTATTGGAAAAAAATAGGAGAATAAAAAAATGAAGGTTCGGGCTCAATTTGCATTAGTTTTTAATTTAGATAAGTGTATCGGTTGTCATACATGCTCTGTGACATGTAAGAATGTCTGGACAAATCGTAAGGGAGTAGAGTATGCATGGTTTAATAATGTTGAATCAAAACCAGGTACGGGATTTCCAAAAAATTGGGAGGATCAGGAGAAATGGAATGGAGGCTGGGAATTAAAAAATAAAAAATTAAAACTTAAATCAGGCGGAAAGATAAAAAGGCTAGCAAATATTTTTGCAAATCCTGATATGCCAGAAATTGATGATTACTATGAACCCTTCACCTACAACTACACACATTTGCAAAATGCTCCTCTTTTAGAAGCTACACCAACAGCAAGACCAATATCACAAATCACAGGGGAAACAATTGACAAAATAACCTGGGGACCGAATTGGGAAGATGATTTAGCAGGAGAATTTTCCAAAAGATCTAAAGATAAAAATTTAGAAATTGCCCAAAAAGAAATATATAAGGAATTTGAAAATACGTTCCACTTGTATTTACCTAGAATATGTAATCATTGTCTAAATGCATCATGTATTGCGGCATGTCCATCAGGGTCAATATATAAGAGGGAAGAGGACGGCATTGTTTTGGTTGATCAAGATAAATGTAGAGGATGGAGGATGTGTGTGTCCTCATGTCCATATAAAAAAGTATTTTATAACTGGGAATCCGGCAAGGCTGAGAAATGTACAGGGTGCTATCCAAGGGTTGAGTCAGGCCTTCCTACTATATGTTCTGAGTCTTGTGTCGGTAGAATTCGTTACAATGGAATTATGCTTTATGATGCAGATCGCATTGAGGAATTAGCAAGCATAGAAGATGAATCAAAACTTTATGAAGCTCAATGTAACATCTTTCTAGACCCAAATGACCCTGAGGTAATTAGTGCGGCTCGTAAAGAGGGCATTAACGATGATATGATTGATGCAGCTCAAAGGTCACCAATATGGAAGATGGCTATGGATTGGAAAATTGCCTTTCCAATGCACCCTGAATTTAGAACTCTACCAATGGTTTGGTATATCCCACCGTTATCACCAGTTCAATCAAAAATCGATCAAGGTAAATTACCTACAGGGCCTGATGGCGTATTACCAGAAGCTAATTCACTTCGTATTCCGGTTGAATATTTAGCTAACTTATTCACTGCTGGCGAAACTAGTATTATCTCAACAGCATTAAAAAAATTATTAGCAATGCGTTCCTATATGCGCTCAATTAATGTTGAAAAAGAGGCAAATAAAAAAATTATTAAATCTGTAGGCTTGTCTGAAGAACAAGTTAAGGAAATGTATCGGTATTTAGCGATTGCAAATTATGAGGATAGGTTTGTGATTCCAACTGGCCATGAGGAAGAGGTTTTAGATGACCCTTATGGCAACCAAGGGCAAGATGGGTTTTCATTTGGAAATAATAGCTCCGAGGGGATCTCTAAAATAACTTTATTTCCAAGACGTCGAAAAGAAACAGTTGAGCCTAAAAAAACAGCTCCAATTGCAAGGAAAAGGTAGGTAAAAAATATGAACGATTATAAGCTTTTATCGGTATTTTTAGATTACCCCAATAAAGACTTTATGGACAATGTACCTGAGTTTTATAACTATATTAATCAATCAACATCATTAAAAAAAGATGAAAAAAAAATCATTATGGATTATTTAGAGAATATAGAAAATAAATCATTGATAGAGCTACAGGGAGAGTATGTAAAAATTTTTGATATGAATGCTGAACATAGTCTATATTTGACACATCATTTATTTGGAGATGATAAAAATCGTGGCCCAGCACTAATAGACCTTGAACAGCTTTATGAAGAATATGGCTTCATTAAAACAACAAATGAACTTCCTGATTACCTTCCGCTTCTCTTAGAATTTGCAAATTCATTAGAGGGTGATGAATCAAATGCCTTTCTATCCCATGCGAATAAAGTATTAAAGGTATTGGAAGAAAATCTTAAAAAAGTATCAAAGCATTACTCTGGCTTAGTTTCTATTATTGAGAAGAGATCAAGACTTATAAAATTAGGAGAAGCTTAATGAATATTGAAAATTTCTTATTTGGTATATACCCATATATAGCATTGAGTATTTTTTTTCTAGGAAGTCTTATTAGATTCGATAGAGATCAGTATAGCTGGAAAAGTGATTCAAGCCAGTTGCTTTCAAAAAAATACCTCAGACTAGGAAGTAATTTATTTCATGTTGGAATATTAGCTATATTTGGCGGTCACTTAGTCGGCCTTCTAACCCCACACGGTATATTTTTAGCACTTGGTGTGTCAGATATGACCCATCAGATTGTAGCAATAGTGGCGGGATCAATCTTTGGAGTAATCGCTCTTTTTGGGGCCTTGATTCTCTGGTTTAGAAGGATGTTAAATAAAAGAGTTTCAAAGGCAAGCCGTAAATCAGATAAATTTATTTTAAGTTGGTTGTTAATTACATTAATTATTGGACTTTCTACCATTCCCGTCTCTTTCGGCCATTACAATCATGGGGATCCAAGTGTTATGATTTTATTATCAGATTGGGTAAAGAGTATTGTTACATTTAACCCTCAACCAGAATTGCTTGCAAATGTTGATACAGTTTTTAAGATTCATATGTTTTTTGGTTTGACTGTTTTTCTTGTTTTTCCTTTTACTAGGCTAGTTCATATCTGGAGTGCACCATTTACATATCTAAATAGACCTCACCAAGTAGTAAGAAGCAAAAGAAAATTTTTATAGGCTATTAATTTTCATTGCTTAATGGGATGTAACTAAAAATGACTAGAAAAGATTATGAATTTATTATTGCCTCTGTTGGAGCTTTTGTAACCGTTATTGCTGCCGGCTTTTTCTCTGATTTAATACTGTTAAATAATAGTGGTACACCAATCATTATTGCTTCAACTGGCGCTTCTGCAATGGTTGTTTTGGGTCTACCCGATAGCCCTGTTTCTAGACCATGGAATTTAGTGGGTGGCCATACATTTTCTGCCATTGTTGGGGTTAGTTGCTATCAATTTATTCCAAATGAATTGCTTGCAGCGTCTCTTTCGATTCCATTTTCAATGATTGCAATGTATTTCGGAAGATGTATGCATCCACCAGGTGGCGCCACTGCAATAACGGCCGTGATTGGCGGTGTGGCAATAAACGAGTTAGGTTATATGTTTGTCATTACTCCTATTTTTTTCAATTCTTTAATTCTATTAACTGTTGCATTAGGCGTTGCAACATTTAGAAAGAAAAATCCTTTTATTTAATGCTATCAAATTCAATTTAAGTATTAAAATGCAGAATTAGTATCATTTAAAAAAAACTTAAAAGGAATGTAAGCAAAATGAATGATTTTGAAGAAGGAATGCTAAATCTACTTGAGAAACATGTGGATGCCGAAATGAGGGGAGACCTAGAGCTTACGATGGCAACAATGACAAAGGATCCACATTTATTAAATATCCCTAATATGATGGGTGGGGATGATTATGAGGGGGTCAAAACCTTTTACAAGGATCATCTGGTTGGAAAATTTTTTCCACCTGATGTTGAGTTTAATAGAATTTCACTGACAATAGGTAAGGAACAAATTGTAGAGGAGTTGGTTATCTGCTTCACTCATACAAAGAAAGTCGATTGGTGTTTGCCTAATATCGAGCCCACGAATAAAAAAGTAAAAATGGCTGTTGTAGTCATTGCAGGAATAAAAGATAAAAAGTTAACACATGAACATATTTATTGGGATCAAGCTAGTGTCTTGGTTCAGATAGGGCTTCTAGATCAAAAGAACTTACCTGTAGTTGCAGATGAAAGTGCCAATAAACTTTTGGCATTCTTAAAGATTTAATTTAGTTTAAATGAATTATTTTGTGATTGGAGAGCTGGGCAGCTTGGTTTGAGTTTGAGCTTTTTGATTATGATGTTTATAGCAATTATTGTAATTGGGTCTATATTGCAGGCTTTGGTATAGATTCTCGGTGTGGAGACATTTTAATATAAATAAACAAAAGTTATATTTATGACCTAGGTGATGTCTACGAGAATTTTTGGCTTTGAGATTTTTTCTCTATCGAGCTAGCAAAACAAATTCTTATCCAGTTTTAATGTCATAAGCATGCCCCAAATTGAACATGTTACTAAAATAATTCCAGCAAAACGAATACAAATCCCCTCATATGATTTAGCTTTATTTTTAAATATAATCCAAATAAAAGAGAGGCTAATGAGAGCAAATAATGTACCTACTCCAAAAGCTATCATGATGAAAAATCCTTGTGCTGCTGATGAGGCCATTGTTGCCATAATAAGCGCTGTGTATAAAAGAGCGCAGGGCATTAATGACCAAAGGATTCCTAAAATGAAAGGATTAATATTATGAAACTTTAATGTATTTAAAAGCCTACTTGAATTTACAGAGAATGTTTTAAACACGGGAGGTTGTTGAAGATAGATTATTAAATAACCTCCCCATATGATTATAGATAAATGAAAAAAAATTCTAATCGGACGAAGATATAAGGAGTATTGAAAAAACTCATAAATGCTATTTAAAGTAAGTGCAGCAACAAAACCTAATAGCCCATAACCTAACAATCTACCTAGCTGGAATAAAAAAAATTTGGATTTAGATTGATTAATAAAAAAGTTACAAACTCCACCACACATTGCAATACAGTGAGGTCCTCCAAAAAACCCCATCAATAAACCGCTTATTACTATAGACCCAAATAATGCCTCCATATACTTAGAAGACTTTTGAGAAACGGCTAAGATCTTGGGATGATCTTAGGTATGAATCAAAAACCATTGCAATTGACCGAATAAAATACCAACCTTTTTTTGTTATGGTAATTGAATCTTTAGAGGCTTTTACCAATTTATCTTTTTGAAATTCATCAAGTAATTTTAGTTCATAGTTAAAGTATTGATGAAAATAAATGTTATAAATATTTTCTAGTTCCTTAAAATCAATAAAACCCTGGCACATTAATTTCATTATTACTTCACGACGTAAAAGATCATCTTTGTTGAGAGAGAATAATTTTGTTATTGGTACTTTATTATTATCAATGGAACTGTAATAGCTCTTAATATTTTTTTCATTTTGATAGTAATATGAATCATATTGACTAATTGACGATGCGCCCAGGCCAACGATGTTGTCATTATGTAAAGTGTAGCCTTGAAAATTTCTAAACAACCTGCCTTGTTTTTTTGCCATTGAAATTTCATCATGAGGAAGTGCAAAATGATCCATTCCAATATATTCATATCCGGCATCATTAAAATAATCAATAGCATTCTCTAGCATACTAATTTTTTCATTGGATGATGGTATGCCATCCGACTCAATACTTCGTTGAGATTTAAAAATTTTAGGAAGATGTGCGTATGAATAGAGAGCAATTCTATCTGGTTTTAATCCTATAATTTTTTTTAGGGTAGTAGAAAAAGATTTTTTTGTTTGTAGTGGAAGGCCATAAATAAGATCTATATTAATAGAGTGAAACTTCTCTTTTTTTGCAGCTGATATCAAGCTACAAATTTCTTCGTAGCTTTGCTCTCTATTAACCACTCTTTGAACAGAAATATCTAAATCTTGTACGCCAAAGCTTATACGATTAAATCCTAAATCTCTTATTAGTCGCAACCTTTCTTTATTAACAGTCCTTGGGTCAATTTCAATGGATCTCTCTATTTTTTGAGAAGTTGAGTGAGGATTGAATATTGATATTAATTTTCTTAATTGCTCATTTGTTAAAAATGTGGGAGTACCGCCTCCCAAATGCAAGCTGTTTATTTCAATTTCACTATGAAAGATATTTTTATACAGCTCCCATTCTTTCTGAATGTAATCTAAATATATGTCCGCATGGCTTTTATTCTTAGTAATTATTTTATTACAAGCACAGTAATAGCATAGAGAGTCACAAAATGGGATGTGAACATAAAGTGATATGGGTTTTTGAGCTTTGATATGGCCAAAGAACTTAAGCATCTTAGTTAATGATTTATTTTCATTACCAAGAACATCATTAAAGTTATTTATGGTTGGATATGAGGTATATCTCGGGCCTTTAACCTCATATTTATTTAATATTTCTTTCTCTATAATTGTTTTTATCAATGGATTTTTTATTTAAAAAGTATATATTTTATTATCCAAACATATAAAATAAATTTATTGATTTATATCAAATCCAATATAAAATTATTTACTAATGGCTGAAGATCAAAAAATTAAGGAGAAATGCTCTGATTGCTCAGTTAGAGAGCTATGTTTTCCAATGGAGATAACAGATGCTGATATGACCCAGCTTGATGTATTGGTTAAAACTAAGATAAAGGTAAGAAAAAAAGAATATCTGTATAGACAAGGTGATGAGTTCAATTCAATCTATGCAGTCCGGGTGGGTTTTTTAAAAACCGCAATCACCAACAGCCAGGGAGAGGAAAAAATATTAGGTTTTAATATGTCCGGAGAGTTATTGGGGCTTGATGGGTTTGCAAATAACAAATATGAATCAAGTGTGGTCGCCCTGCATGACTCTGAGATTTGTGTTATTGAAAAAAATAGAATCGACGAAATCTCACAAACCTTTCACCCTCTCCAGAACTGCCTTCAGAAAATTTTAAGTACAGAGATTGTGAGAAATAATAATCTTTCAATTTCAATGAGTTCAATGAATGCTGAACAAAAAATTTCAACATTTCTGTTAAATTTAGGCCAGCGTTTTAAAATGAGGAACCAATCTGAAAACCATTTTATACTAAGAATGACTAGGAGTGAAATTGGTTCTTATGTTGACCTAACTATAGAGACTGTAAGTAGAACATTACGTAAATTAGAATCTATGGGGGTTATTAAGATTCACAGTAAATTAATTAAAATTATTGATATTAATAAGCTTAAAGAAAATTTAATTTCCTGCCAGACTTAATTACTTTTAACTTCTGACCTTATATTTGCTGGTCGATTACCTCCATCATTTTGGTAGCCCTCAATTACGATATTAGGATTTTTGAGAGCTATATATATAGTTGCTATACAAGCGATCACCACAATAGTAGGGCCAGCAATAATTAACCATAAATATATATTTTTTTTTGTTTTCATTTTTCTGGTACTACAAAAATAGATTTTTCGAAAATTACATTATCACTTCCTTCCTTTCTCAAAAGAAAGTTTATTGGGTATTTTCCGGGTTTTTGTGAATTAATGGGTACCTCAACGGTTACTATAAACGTGTCAGCTTCGGTTGGATCAAGTTGGATTTCTAGGTTTTTCATTGATTTGTCATCAATCTTTATTCTGGGGAGACCATCAACCCCAAGTTTGTACCCATCTCGATTTAGACCTGCATTCATTATTTTTAAACGATAAACATTTTCCAACATATTATTGCTATCTACTCGAGACAGAATACCTCGATCATGGATTACATTAAGCTTGAAATCATACCTATTATTTAATTTATACAAAAACAAACCTATTACAATCAATAAAATTAAACTATAAATGATTATTCTTGGCCGAAAAAAAATTTTTATTTTTTTTGTGATTGATAAATTATTCCGCAACATGTACGGAGTGGTGTAAGAGATCAAGTTTGCTGGCCTATTAATTTTTTTCATTACGCTGTCGCATGCATCAGCACATAGCCCACAAAATATACACTCATATTGAAGGCCGTCTCTGATGTCAATCCCATTTGGACAAACTTGTGCACATATATTGCAATCTATACAATCACCCTGAGACTTATTGCTAACTCCTTTTCTTGGCTCGCCTCTATCACTATCATAAATCATAGAAAGAGTATTTTTATCAAACATGGCACTCTGAAATCTAGCGTATGGACACATATATTTGCACACCTGCTCCCGCATAAATCCTGCATTAAAGTAAGTTAAGAAACCATAAAATATTGTCCAGAAAAGCGGCCATCCCGAAATTGAAAGTCCAATAGATTCAATGAATAATATTTTTATGGGTGTAAAAAAGCCTACGAACGTAAAGCCAGTCCAAATGGAAAATATGACCCAGATAAAATGCTTTTGAAACTTAATAAGTATTTTTTTTAGGCTCCAGTTTGATTTATCCAACCTTCCTCTTTTTGTAAAATTACCTTCTACTTTTGACTCAATCCATAAAAATATTTCTGTATAAACTGTTTGTGGACAAGCAAGGCCGCACCATATTCTGCCTGCTAATGTAGTGAAGAGGAATAAACCAAGTGCGCATATAATTAGGATTACACTTAAATATATAAGGTCTTGGGGATAAAATACATGCTTAAAGATATAAAATCTTCTGCTCGCTATATCGAATAATATAGCCTGTCTACCGCCCCATTCGATCCATGGAGTTAGGTAGAAAATAATTTGAGTTAACCAAACAAAAAACCAGCGCCACTTTGCATAAAAACCTAATATCTCGCGCGGGTATATTTTCTTTTCTGATTGATAAAGGGATATTACTTTTTCCCTCATTTTTAATGATTGTCTTTTGATAGCATTCTTGTATATAAAGAGACTAAATGAATCTGTTCTGGGGTAAGTCTATCATTCCATGCTGGCATCTCGTTGTTAATACCATACGTTATTCTATGGACTATTCCCTCAAAACTCTCTCCATGGAGCCAAATATGGTCTGTAAGATTTGGTGCACCAATGCTTTGATTGCCTTTGCCGTCAGCCCCATGGCATGAGGCGCATATACCAAACTTTTCTTTGCCCCTCAAGGCCTTCATGGGATGGTGCTTGCTATCCGATAGGCTTTTTACATAATGAGCAATATCCCATAAATCTTTTTTTGTTCCTATAGAGGCTAGGGCAGGCATAACACCATTTCGACCATTTGTTATAGAGCTTTTTATATCTATCATTTTGCCACCGTACAGCCAATCGTGGTCTGTTAAATTTGGAAAGCTAGTTGTGCCTCTTGCATCAGATCCATGACACTGAGCGCAATTATTCAAAAAAATCTTTTTACCAATTTTTTTTGCTTTACGGTTATTAATAAATTGCTCTAAATCCATTTGTCCAAAATCTTTATACATAGCAGCAAATTTTTTATCAGCATCTTTTACCTCATCTTGATATTGTCCTAATTGTGACCATTTTAGATAACCATCCGTAAGTATTAACCCTGGATAAAGAGCTAAGTATATAAGGCCCCAAATTATAGTAATAACAAACAATCCAACCCACCATCGAGGAAGGGGGTTATTTTCTTCTTCTAAGTCCCCATCCCAAACATGACCACTTGTAGAATTGTCATCATTTTCAGGTCCTTTTTTTCCAGTTAATTTTAGGAGAACATAGCAACCAATAATTCCAATAATCGTTATTGATGCCACCAAGACGGGCCAAAAGTAATTATTAAATTCACCAAGCATTTATTCGTCCTTTAGGGGTAATTTAGATGCATTTTTGAAATCCCTACTTTTCCTTTTTCGCCATGCATATAGAATAATTAGTATAAAAATAATTAGAAATATTATTGTTAAAGATGATCTTAGAATTTCCATATCCATTTACCTCACGTGAATACCAAGAGATTGTAAATAAGTAATAAGCGCATCCATTTCAGATTTATTTATTAATGCTTCAGGTGACTTTTGAATCTCCTCCTCAGTATATGGAACGCCTATCATTTTTAACGCTTTCATTTTTGTTTGAATAGAGCCATCTGAGGCAGGGGTGTCATTTAACCAAGGGTAGGCTGGCATAATAGATTCTGGCACGACATCTCTTGGGTTGGTAAGGTGGATCTGATGCCAATTATTGCTATATTTCTTTCCTACTCGTGCAAGATCTGGCCCTGTTCTTTTGCTACCCCATTGAAATGGATGGTCGTAAACAAACTCACCTGCCAATGAATAATGCCCATACCTTAATGTTTCAGCTCTAAATGGTCTAATCATTTGAGAGTGACATGTATAACAGCCTTCTCTGACATAAATGCTTCGCCCTATTAATGCGAGAGGCTTATACGGCTTTAATCCCTTTACGGGTTGAAGCATATTTTTTTGAAAGTAAAGGGGGATAATTTCTACAATTCCAGCGAATAGGATGACAATAAAAATTAAAACAATCATTAAAAAATTGTTTGTTTCAATTTTTTCATGCGTAAATTTATTTTTATTTGACATGCTTCCCCTTTATTTTTTTAACTTATTTCTGGTATCTTAGAAGCTATTAGTTTTTTATTTTGTATTGTTTTAATAACGTTCCAAAACATAATCAACATGCCTCCAAAATAAAGGAGACCTCCAAAGAGCCTTGCCATATAGTATGGAGTTTTGGCTTTTACGCTCTCGGCAAATGTATAGGTCAGTGTGCCGTCAAAAGGATCTATTTCTCTCCACATTAAGCCTTCCATTACACCTGCAATCCACAAGGCGGCGATATAAAATACAATACCTATTGTGGCCATCCAAAAATGGATTTCTATGAGTTTGGTGCTGTACATATTTTTCTGCCCATATAATTTTGGAATTAAACAGTATAGGGCTCCCATTGATACCATTCCCACCCAACCTAATGCTCCTGAGTGAACATGACCAATAGTCCATTCAGTGTAATGTGATAGGGCATTAACCGTTTTTATAGCCATCATTGGCCCTTCAAAGGTACTCATTCCATAAAAAGATAAAGAGACAATCATAAATCTTAAAATAGGGTCAGTTTTTAATTTATCCCACGCACCAGACAGTGTCATTATTCCATTAATCATCCCCCCCCAACTTGGAGCAAGCAATATTATTGAAAAAACCATTCCTAAAGACTGTGTCCAGTCTGGAAGGGCGGTGTAATGTAAATGGTGGGGGCCTGCCCACATGTATGTAAAAATAAGCGCCCAGAAATGTACAATTGATAAGCTATAGGAATAGACAGGCCTATTAGCTTGCTTGGGAACAAAATAGTACATAATACCCAAGAATCCAGCTGTCAAGAAGAAACCAACCGCATTATGCCCATACCACCATTGAACCATTGCATCTTGTACTCCCGCATAAATAGAATAGGATTTAAAGAATCCTGCTGGAATCGCCGCACTATTAACAACATGCAGGAGGGCAACCGCAATAATAAAAGCACCAAAAAACCAATTGGCAACATATATATGCTTTACTTTCCTTTTGGAAATTGTGCCAAAAAACACAATTGCATAACACACCCAAATAATTGTAATTAATATATCAATGGGCCATTCTAATTCGGCATACTCCTTTCCTGAGGTGTAACCCAGGGGAAGGGTAATTGCAGCCAATAAGATGACTAGTTGCCAACCCCAAAAAGTAAAATTTGCTAAACCTGGTGCAAATAACTTGGTTTGGCATGTTCTTTGAACAATATAATAAGAGGTTGCAAATAAGGTTGACCCACCAAATGCAAAAATAACAGCATTTGTATGCAGGGGCCTTAATCTACCAAAGCTAGTCCAAGGTAAACCTAAATTGAGTTCTGGCCAAATTAACTGAGAAGATATTATTACCCCGACGAGTAATCCAACAACAGCCCAAAAGACGGCCATTATCGAAAAATTTTTTACGGCATTATCAGTATAAATTTGCATATTTCTTTCTTAGATATATTAATTAGCCTAAATATGCCTCAAACAAGAAATTATTTTTTGATTTAAATCAAATCTTTAATATTTGAAATAATTTATGGTGACTTTAAATCAAAAATGAAATGTAAGAAGTTTTAAAATTATGGGTGTATTTAAATGAAATTAAATTTTGTTATATGAGTTGGAGCTTCTTAAAAAATACATCAGACCTTTCTGAATTTTGTGAAAATCTAAATAATGATAATTGGAGAGTGGAGCTAATTATTGAGGGTATTCATTGTATGTCATGTGTCTCAAGGATTGAAAATAGCCTGCATAAAATAAAGGGATTAAATAAGGTAAATGTTCATCTAACATCAAACCATACGATTATCGAATGGAATAATAATTTAGTTAAGTTGCCTATGTTGGTGGAGATAATTCATAAATTAGGCTTTAAAGCTTTTTTGTCTGGAGGCGATAAACAGCTAATAAGTGAGCAACTAAAATCTAAGCAAATGTTATGGAATTGGTCTGTATCACTTATATGTTTCTTTCAAATCATGATGTTCTCAATGCCGTCATATTTAAGCGGTGAAAATGGTTTGGATCATAATTTAAAAAGCTTGTTTGATTGGGGTTCATTTATTTTAATAATTCCAGTAATCATATTTTCTGGAAAAATTTTTTTCCATAATGCTTATAGTGGCTTAAAGAATAAAGCTATAAATATGGACCTACCCATCTCCCTTGGAATCATCCTAATGTTTTTATTTAGCGTGATGGGCACAATAAACCCCTCAAACCTTTTCAATGGAAAGGTGTACTATGACTCGATCAGCATGTTTATTTTTTTGCTTCTATCAAGCCGCTATTTAGATCACAAGATAAAAACAAAATCATGGATTACTTTTACAAATTTCTTTAAAAAACTTCCCGAATCATCGAGAAAGGTAAAAAATAAAAATTTTAAGAAACCAAGAATTTCTATAGTAGGTTTAAATCAAATCAGAGTGGGGGATTTGATTCAGGTTCTACCTGGTGAAACAATTAACTTTGATGGGGTAATAGTTCATGGTTCTTCTCATTTAAATAATATGTTTATGACGGGAGAATCTACTCCAGAAGCTGTAAGGATAGGCAATTATCTTTTTGCGGGTGGAATAAATATTGATGGTGTAATTTATTATAAAGTTGAGCGCCTACGCAACACTTCTTATATTAGTAAAATAAAAAAAATAATAGAAGACAGTCAATACACAAAGCCAGCATTTGTTAAAATGATTGATAAGTTTGCCCAACCTTTTTTACTGGCAATTATTTTTTTATCTATTTGTTCATATGTAATTTGGTCGCCTATAAATCAACAAATGGCAATTAATGCCATGATTTCCGTTTTGATTGTGACATGTCCTTGCGCATTATATTTGTCAACGCCGATTGCAATGAGTGCGGCGGCCAATAAGCTTGCAAAAAAAGGAATTTACATAAGAAACCTTTCGGCATTTGAAAGTTTAGCAAAAATAAATTTACTCTTTCTGGATAAAACGGGAACGCTTACAGATAGCAATCCTTCGATAGCTCAATCGTATTTGAGTCACTCATATAATCATTCCCTTATTAAAAAAATTATTTTCCAAATCACAAAAGACTCTTTACATCCATTTTCTAATTCATTAAAAGAGAAGTTTGGGGATAAAAGTAATGAAGTTGAATTAAGTGATTTGAAAGAAATTTCAGGGAAGGGAATCGAGGCTTTTTCAGAAACATATGGAAAACTCAAATTAGGGTCCGCAATATTCTGTGGAATTGATTCAAATGAGTTTCCAAGCCATGTAAATCTATGTCAAGTTCATTTGACATTTGATGGTCAGTGGGTAGCTTCATTTAGCTTTAAGGAAATGTTAAGAAAAAAAGTAAAAGAAATCGTAGCTAGTTTTTCACGTAGCAGTATTGAATCAATTATACTTTCAGGAGATCAAAAGGATGCTGTTATTGATGTAGCGAAAAGGGTGGGGATAAAAAAATTCTTTTGGGCAATGACTCCAAAAAAGAAACATCAAAAAATAATAGATGCTCAAAAAAATAGAGCTAGGGTGATGATGGTCGGTGATGGATTTAATGACGGCCCCGCATTGGCTCAGTCAGATGTATCAGTGGCTATGGGAGCATCTCCGTCAATAGTCCAAACAAAATCAGATTTTATTATTATTTCCAATGATATTTATTTAATTAAGTTTTTAATAAGCTTTAGTAAAAAAACATTAACTGTTATTAGGCAAAATATTTGTTGGGCCCTTTTTTATAATTTAGTCATGATTCCATTTGCTTTTTTTGGATATATTGAGCCATGGATAGCGGGCTTAGGTATGACTTTTAGCTCATGTATCGTGGCTATCAATTCATATAGACTAAATCAATGAGGAAGGTATGGAAATCTTATTCATCTTAGTTCCAATTTCAATCATTTTAAATTTTGCAGTCTTGATCTTTTTAAGATGGGCAATTTTTTCTAATCAATACGAAAAATTGGATAAAGAAGCTCGAAGAATCCTTGAGTAGACAAAGTTTTAAAATATTTGATTTAAATCAAAACACTCATTTTAATAATAATAAATAATGCTTAAATATATTAACTTTTAAGTGAAGGTGTTTATGAAAAAAATACTCTTAGGTTCGTGTTGTTCTATTTTAATTTTGTTTTTCTTTGCCAGTCTTGCAATTGCAAAGGAGGGCGATGTTGTCGTGAGACTAAGGGCAACAGCAGTTATTGCTGATGAGCAAAGTAATTTGTATGCACAGACTCAAGAATCAACTGGATTAGCTGCCGCGCTTTACGGGACATCAGATGCTAAGTTGGATGTTAACTCAAATGTAATTCCAGAAATAGATTTTTCATATTATCTTACTGACAATATTGCGGCGGAGCTTATTTTGGCACTAGGTACAAGACATGATGTAAAAATTAAACCAATTACAAGCTCAAATAATGCCGATCTTGGTAGCATTAATATCTTACCGCCGACATTAACAATCCAATGGCATTTTAACCCTGATGAATCATTCGATCCGTATTTAGGAGTAGGAGCAACTTATGCAAGAGTTATGGATAATCGTCTGGACCTATGTTGTACAAATAATTTACCCATTCACGTTGAAAGAAACAACTTTGGACCAACCATCCAAGCTGGATTTGATTTTAATATAGATGACACATACCTTTTAAATGTAGATGTTAAAAGATCTTGGATAAAAGCTGACGTTACGACTGGCGATGACCTAATAGATGAGTTAGATATCAACCCATGGATTGTGAGTGTAGGTGTTGGTATGAGGTTCTAGTTACAGCTAAAAAAAGTCGTCTCCTGGACTATTCTTTTGTAGCTGGGGAAGGGGTGCTCAGTTGCAGATCTGAGTGCTCCTTTTTTTAATTGGTATTCTTGGCTATAAAAGTAATAATTTTTACTAGCACACCTGAAAAAAATATAATTTATATTTTTTCTAAGCCTATTTAATTTAGGTATAATTTTTATTCAATATGTTAATGAATAAAATTATTTCTAATGCTTGCTCTAAAGCATTCTGTCAAACCGTAATAGCTCTGCTTTTAGTCTCTTGTAAGGCGGTTGGTCCAGATTATGAAGGCTCCCCTGAAATAGAAATCCCTGATAATTGGAATAATCAATTAAATAGTGAATCTGTTGAGGACGCTAACAACCAAAAACAATGGTGGAGGCTGTTAGATGATCCGGTTTTAAATAACTTAATTAGTAAGGCTGCTGTTGATAATTTAGATGCAAAAATTGCCCTTTCAAGAGTGGAAGAAGCAAGGGCAAATTTTGGGATTGTTGAGGCTGCCAAATTGCCAGAAATTGATGCGGTCGGAGATGTGGCAAGAAAGAGTAAAAGCCAATCAGCTTCAGGGAGAAAAGACACAGACAACTATACTTCAATAGGGCTTGATTTAAGCTGGGAGATTGATATTTTTGGTTATGTGAGGAGGTCAATTGAGGCGGCAGATGCTCAACTAGACGCAACCGTTGAGAGTTATCGGGACGTAATGGTCATTCTGTATGCTGAAATAGCCAAGAATTATATCGCCTTAAGAACCTCTCAAGAGCGGCTCCAGTTTGCGCTAGAGAATGTGAAATCTCAAAAAGATACCTTAATAATTGTAAATGCACGGCATGAAGCTGAACTTGTTTCGGAGGTTGATGTTTTACAATCGGAACAAAATCTAGCGGCTGCACAATCGAACACCCCCCTTTTTCATGCCCAAATAAATAAATTATCTAATAGCCTTGCGGTTCTTCTAGGGAAAAATCCTGGAACCCTTTATATGGAGTTAAAAGAAAGTCACGGTATCCCACATGTCCCTGAAAAAACTGTTGTTAAGGTCCCTAGGGAAATTTTAAGACAGCGACCTGATATAAGGGAGGCGGAGAGAAGGTTAGCACAAGAAACGGCAGAGGTCGGTATTGCAACAGCGGAAGAATACCCAAGATTCCATTTAAATGGCACCTTCGGTTACGATGCAAGGGGATCGGATAGCCAACTTAGTTCAAATTCAAGATACTGGTCATTCGGCCCAAATTTTAGATGGAATTTATTTGACTCGGGAGCATTAAAAAGCGCAATTAAGGTTCAAGACGCACAACTTGAGCAAGCTCGTGTACACTATGAAAAGACTGTTTTGGTAGCATTTGAAGAGGTTGAGAATGCGATTAAATCTTACAAAGAGGAAAAGCAAAGGAATAATTCACTGAAGGAGTCTGTTAGTGCAGCAAAAAAAGTGAACAAGATTACGCTTGCGAGATATACATCAGGTTTAATTGATTTTCAAGAGGTCCAAGATGCCGAGAGGGTAATCTTTTTTCAAGAAGATGAGCTTGCTCAAAGTAATGGCAATTTAGTTCAGTACATAATTCAATTATATAAAGCAATGGGTGGGGGTTGGGACGAAACAGAAATTCCAACAAAAGATATAAGCAATAAAGTTTAAGAGATAACCTTAATGAAAAATATAATTTATTTGATAGTTTTAAGTTTTTTTATTGCATCGTGTAGCAAGGATGAGCCAGTTAAAGAGCTCCCGATACCAAAAATTGCGTGGATGGAAGTTAGCATATCAAGCGTAGAGCAAACAAGAAGATTATCTGGGCAGCTCGATCCTAGGGTAGGGGCCTCACTAAGCTTTAATAATGGTGGGTATGTCAACGATGTAAATGTTGATTTAGGCAGTGTGGTTAAAAAAGGACAAGTGCTGGCTAGATTAAATCAGCGAGACGCAAAGAGCCTTTACCTTTCCGCAAAAGCGGATTTCGTTAATAAGGAGTCTTACTACAATCGTATGAAAGAGGCTCGTAAGAGCAAGGCGGTCTCCCAACAGGATGTGGCAGATGCAAAAACGGAATTAGATATTGCAGCTTCTAATTTGGCAATAAATAAAAAGGGCTTGGAAGACGCAGTACTCAGGGCTCCTTATGATGGAATTATTACATTTCGTGATGTCGACCCCGCACAACAAATTTCTATTGGTGAAACGATTTTTAAAATTGATGGTGGGGAGGGGCTTGAGGTCTCAGTATTGGTTCCAGAGACTTTAATTAAAAAATTAATACAAGACAAAGTATATTCTGTCACTTTTCCCGCAGTGAAAAATTTTAAGTTAGATGCGATTCTCAAAGAAATTGGAACCCAGGCAACGAGAGCAAATGCATTCCCAGTCGTTTTATACCTCATTGAGCAGTCTGATGAGCTTCGGGCGGGCATGACAGCGGAGGTCTTATTTGTCTTTAATGAGGACGTAGAAGAGAGTATTTTAATCCCTAATTCAGCGCTAGGTGTCGGTGAGGGCAATACAAGCTTTGTTTATGTTTTTGACTCAAATTCAAGCAGACTTAAAAAAGTTATGGTCAAGCCATTAAACATTACAAATAATGATGTTTATGTAAAAGGGGATATTAAGTCAGGAGATATTATTGCGGTGGCAGGTATTCCTTATCTAAGGGAGAATCAAGAAGTGATCCTACAAGAACAAGACGTACAAATATTTAACTTTAATTGAGGTTAATTCTTTAATGAATATTTCAGAGTTAGCTTTCAAGTATAAAAAAATATTTATATTTATTGTTTTAAGCTTGATGATATATGGGGGGATTAGTTATTTTACTTTACCCTCACAAGAAGACCCCACAATCACTAATCGTGAAGCCATAGTTACGACAAATTATCCTGGCATGTCACCCCAAAGAATTGAACTTCTGATTACTAAAAAATTAGAAGAAAATATCCGTAAGATTCCAGAGATCAAGATGATTACGTCGATCTCTCAAACTGGTTCCTCAATAATTCATGTCAAGATTGAAGATAAATATTTTGACTTACCTGCGATATGGCAAAACCTACGAAATAAAGTTAAAGAAGCAGAAAAAGAATTGCCCGAGGGAACATCCACCCCTAACGTTAACGATGAGTTTGGAGATGTTGCTGTTATCACAATGGCATTAACATCAGATGGTTTTGGGATGAGTGATATGCACGATATGGCAAAACATATCAGAGATATTCTTTATGGCGTCAAGGGAACAAAAAAAATTGATTTGTTTGGCATTCAAGAGGAAAGAATTTATCTAAAAATTGAATCAACCAAGCTTGCGGAGATAGGCGTAACGCCAAGCCAGATTGCAACGGCACTTCAAACGCAAAATATTATACTGCCAGGCGGTCAGGTTGACACTGGAGCTAGATCATTTGTTTTAGAGCCAACAGGTGATTACAAAGATATCGAAGAGTTAGGGGATACGCTAATTTCAGTAACAAAGTCCGGTTACAAAACAAATAAAGATACTGTGATAACGCTAAGGGATATAGCAACTATTGAGCGCGGCTATGTGGACCCACCTAATAAAACAGCTTACTTTAATGGTAAACCAGCCATAGTTTTTGGAATTTCTATGCTGGAAGGCTATAACCTGCTTGAATTCTCTCCAAGAGTTTTAAAGGTTATATCTGAAATACAGGAAACGATGCCATTTGGTTACACACTTGATATTGCAACTTATCAGGCGGAGGTTGTTGATGCAACAATCAGCGGCGTATCCATAAATGTTTTACAGACATTAATCATCGTCCTTTTTTCAGTCATTATCTTTCTGGGTTTTAGAACGGGTTTTATTGTTGGCTCAATTGTCCCTACTGTAATGCTAATCACATTGGCCTTAATGAATTTTTATAATTTAGAGCTTGAAAGGATGAGCCTTGCGACGCTCATTATTGCTTTAGGGTTGTTAGTGGATAACGGGATAGTTGTCGCTGAAGACTTTATGCAAAGGCTTGAGAAGGGGGTATCCAGAATTGCTGCGCTTAAGGGGGTTGGAAAGGAATTAACTATCCCGCTACTCACTTCATCACTGACGACCATTTTATTTTTCATGCCATTAATGATGGCGGAATCAGCTGCTGGAGAATATACGAGATCCTTGTCATTGGTGATAGCGATGGCCTTATTGACTTCATGGGTAGCCGGGCTTTGTCTTACGCCTATACTTTGCTATTACTTTGTAAAGATTGACAAGAAAAAAAGTCAAGAAAAAGAAAGCTCAGGTATTTTTTACAAACTGTCTTCAGGTTATGGCTTGCTTTTAAAAGGTATTTTAAAGATAAGATTCATTTTCTTAGGGATGATGTTTGCTACATTTGTATTCTCAATTATTGCCAGCAAGGAAGTTCCAAAAAGATTTTTCCCTGACTCAGATAGGCCACAAATATTAGTTTACACCCAACTCCCTGCAGGAGCTTCTCAAAGAGAAATGACAGATCAAATGAAGAAAGTTTTTGTGTCCTTAGATGATAGACAATTATTTCCAAATATTGAATCTTATTCAGGATACGTTGGTTTCGGTGGACCGAGATTTGTGTTGTCCCTTGCACCAGAAGATGCTGCAGACAATATGGGATTTATTATCATCAATATTGACGATATAGAAAAACAAGATAGCTCCATTGGTAACTTAGAAAGCATTTTAAATGACAGGTTTCCTGGGATGTTTTTTAGAGTTAAAAAAATGTTTTTAGGCTCAAGTGATTCGACTGAAATTAAGTTGCAGGTGGTTGGCCCTGATGCAGATATTATTTATGACAAAGCTCAACAATTAGTTGATAGGCTTTATGAAATTCCTGATGCAACTGATATCAGGACTGATTGGCAGAATAGAACTTTAAAAATTTTAATTAAAGTTGATCAGGTCAGGGCAAGAAGGGCGGGTGTTTCATCCACTGACATCGCACAATCTCTAAATGCCTATTTTGAGGGCACAGAAATTACGCAGTTTCGGGAAGAGGACAATATCATTCCAATACTTTTTAGAGCCGAAGATGAGGAAAGATTTAATTTGGATAGGATGAGAACATTAAATGTCTACTCATCAAGTAAAAATACGAATGTTCCATTATTACAAATAGCTGACTTTGAAGGTCAAAATCAATATTCACGTATCGCTAGAAAAGATTTATTTAGGACGGTATCTGTGGAGGTGAGGAATGTGAATATGACCGCACAAGACTTTAAGGAAGTATTGGATCCTATTGTTGATGAATTAAATGAAGGGTTACCAGCCAATCATTTAATTAAATATGATGGTGTTATCAGGGAATCAAAGGAGGCGCAAGAGTCTCTATCCGCTTCAGTTCCTTTGGTAATAGGTCTTATCATTATTCTTCTTGTGGCTCAGTTCAATTCATTCAGGCGGCCTCTAATCATTTTAATCACCATTCCACTGTCTTTCATAGGCGCCGTATTGGGTTTATTGGTTTCAGGCTCAAATTTTGGATTTATGGGGACACTAGGCCTTTATAGTTTAGCTGGAATTATTATAAATAATGCCATTATCTTGATTGATAGAATTGATTTAGAAAGAGAGATGGGTAAGAAAATTTATGATGCAATTATTAGTGCATGCCAACAAAGACTTAGGCCAATTATTATTACGACACTAACAACAACATTAGGTTTATTAACGCTAATAATACCTCATGACCCGTTATTTTATGGCTTGGCAAATATTATTGCATATGGGTTGGGTGTTGGAACATTTCTTACCTTAGCGGTTGTGCCTGTTTTATATTCCATATTATTCAAGGATAAGGCAGCCCATGGAAAATAAATTCAATGACCACTGAGAAAAAAAAATATCCAAGAGATGGGGAAAGAGTTGTAAATAATTCTCAAAGGT
>JABHXS010000136.1 GCA_018657165.1 Nitrosomonadales bacterium | reverse complement strand
GACAGGCATTTCTGTCATGGAAATGTCTCATAGAAGTAAAGAGTACCTTCCGATTGTTGAAAAAGCAGAGAAAAATTTAAGAGCCTTACTTAATATACCAAACAAATATAAGGTACTTTTTTTACAAGGCGGAGCTATCACTCAAAACTTTATGGTACCTATGAATTTGTTGAATAATGGATCAGCAAGCTATGTTGTTTCTGGGTATTGGTCAAATCGCTCATATAGAGATGCGCAACCATTTGGCTCTATAAAATTATCAGCATCATCAGAATCAAGTGCTTTTGAAAAGCCACCTAGTTTTGAATCTTGGAATTTTGATCAAAAAGATGCGTATGTTCATTTTTGTCAAAATGAAACTATTCATGGGGTTGAGTATTTAGATTCATTCAGGATGCCTAAGGTGCCTATCGTATGTGATATGTCTTCAACGATTCTATCAAGGCCCATGAATATTGATGATTATGGTGTGATCTATGCTGGAGCTCAAAAAAATATCGGACCCTCTGGTTTGACTATTGTGATAGTTAGGGAAGATTTGCTTTTATTTGCTGATAAAAAAACTCCCACTACATTAAATTGGAAAATTCAATCAGAGAATAACTCAATGATTAATACTCCCTCTACATTTAGTATCTATATGGCGGGCTTAGTTTTTGAGTGGCTTTTAAACGAGGGAGGCTTAAAAAAAATAGAAAGATTAAATATTAAAAAATCAAAGTATTTATACGACTTCATTGACGAAAATGAGTTTTACATTAATGATATTGATAGTAAATATAGATCTAGAATGAATGTACCATTTAGGTTGGCTAATAATGATTTAACAAAAAGTTTTGTTGAAAAAGCTGAAAATGAGGGGCTTTATGCACTAAAAGGTCACAGGTTGGTTGGGGGTTTAAGAGCTTCTTTGTATAACGCTATGCCATTTGATGGAGTAGAATGTTTAGTTGAGTTTATGAAATATTTTAAAAAAAATAACGCATGACAAAAAAAATAGATAAATTGAGAAAAAACATTGATGAGATAGATAAAAGGCTTTTAGAGCTCATATCTAATAGGGGGATGTATGCCAAAGAAATAGGGCTCCTAAAAGATGATGGCATTGTATATAAGCCAGAAAGGGAAGCGCAAGTCATATCAAAGTTGATCAAAGAAAACAAAGGTCCTCTTTCAAATGATAGCGTCACAAATATCTATAAATCAATCATTTCTAATTGTAGAGCTTTAGAAAAAAAATTAACCATTTCTTTTTTGGGGCCATCAGGCACATTTAGTGAAGAAGCAACAATCAAGCATTTTGGAGAGAATGTTAAGTCTATACCAACCAATAGTATTGATGAGGTATTTAATAATGTTCAATCATCTAAGGTGCATTATGGAGTAGTTCCTATTGAAAATTCAACTGAGGGAGGTATTAGTCGAACACTTGATTTGTTATTAATGAAAGATTTAAAAATTTGTGGAGAAATTACCTTACCTATTCATCATTGCTTAATTTCAAAATCTAAAGATTTAAAGAAGATAAAAAGTATTTATGCACATGGGCAATCCTTAGCCCAGTGCCATGACTGGGTCGCTAATAATTTACCTAATGCAGAAAAAATAACTGTCTTGAGCAATGCTGAAGGGGCTAAAATCGCATCAAAGGAAAAACATTCTGCAGCAATTGCAAGCGAAAGAGCAGCAAGTATTTTTAAACTTAATATTTTACAGAGTCATATAGAAGATGAGCCAAACAATACCACAAGATTTTTAATTTTATCTGACCAAGAGATTGCACCATCAGGGAATGATAAGACATCTATTGTGGTTACAACCAAAAATAAGCCTGGTGCTATTGTTGATTTAATTCAACCCTTTGCTTCAAGGCGAGTTAGTTTAACGAAATTAGAATCTAGACCTTCAAAAATTGGTATGTGGGAATATGTTTTTTTTATTGATGTTGAGGGACATAAAAATAATCCTAAGGTTAAATTATCTTTAGCAGACTTAGAAAAAAAATCTTCATTTATGAAGTTTTTAGGGTCTTATCCAAAAAATTAAATTTTACTAATTTATGGCTATAACAACTCCAAAATATATTTCCGAATTGGAGCCATACCAAGGCGGGAGACCGATAAAGGAAGTTTCAAGAGAGCTTGGAATACCTGCTGGAAAAATTGTAAAGTTAGCCTCAAACGAAAATCCTCTTGGTGTCAGCCCAAAAGTTAAATCTGTCATAGATGCAAGTGTTAATGAAATTCATAGATATCCAGATGGTAATGGCTACTATTTAAAGTTAGCTATTAGCAAAAAGTTTTCATTAAAACCAGAACAAATTATTTTGGGAAACGGATCAAATGACATTTTGGAGCTTGCCGCAAGGACAGTATTATCACCTGGAGATGAGGTAATTTACTCAAAACATGCTTTTGCTGTCTATGAGATTGTAACTAAAGCAATTGGTGCTGTCGGTAAAAAGGCAATTCCCGAAGACAATTTTGGTCACAACCTAAATGAGTTTCTAAAGCTCATTTCAAAAAAAACAAAATTAATTTTTATAGCTAACCCAAATAATCCAACCGGAAATTTAATAGAAAAATCTAAGCTATTAAATTTTTTATCTAAAGTACCTAAAAATATTTTGGTTGTTCTTGATGAAGCCTATGATGAATATTTAAGCGATGATTGTAAATCACAGGCATTTAATTGGCTCTCAGAATATAAAAACCTGATGATATCCCGAAGTTTTTCTAAGGCACATGGCTTAGCGGGTTTAAGGATTGGTTACGGGGTAGGCGATGAGAGATTAATAAATCTAATAAATAGGGTTAGGCAGCCTTTTAATGTTAATTATATTGCCCAAGTTGCTGCTATTGAATCACTTAGAGACGATGAGTTTATAAAAAAAAGTCGCTCGATGAATGATGAAGGAAAGAAGCAGTTAGAACAGGTTTTTAGGGAGCAAAAAATTCAATTTATACCCTCCTATGGTAATTTTATAAGTTTTAATTTAGAAGACGAAAGCAAATCAATGATGTATTATCAGCATTTATTGAAAAACGGTATTATAGTTAGGCCTATTAGTAACTATGAGCTACCCTCCTTCTTGAGGGTTAGTATAGGTCTCAGAAATGAAAATGATGCTTTTATTAAACACATAAGAAGTTTTAAGTGATAGGAATTTTATGATTATTGTAATGAACAATTCAGCAACGGAAGAACAAATTAATTTCGTTGTCTCTAGAATAAAAGAGAAGGGTTTGGATGCTAGCATTTCCAAAGGGACAGAAAAAACTGTCATTGGTGCGGTTGGTGATGAGAGACTTTTAGACCCTAAGCTCCTTGATAATCTGCCTGGTGTTGAGCAAGCCTTAAGAATTGTAAAGCCATACAAGATAGTAGCGAGGGAGTGGCACCCAGAAGATTCCGTAATTGATATTAATGGTCATCCAATTGGTGGAAAAAATATACAAGTTATTTCAGGCCCTTGTTCTGTAGAGACACCTGATCAAATGAAAAATTCTGCAGAGGCAGTTAAGGCTGCGGGAGTTAAAATTATGCGAGGTGGGGCATTTAAGCCTAGAACTAGCCCTTATAGTTTTCAGGGGGTTGGTTTTGATGGGTTAGAAATGTTCAGAAAGGCTGCAGATAATGAAGGACTACCTATTGTCACAGAGCTTTTAGATGTTAGACACTTGGATAAATTTTTGGAACAAAAGGTTGACGTTATTCAGATTGGCACCCGAAGTATGCAAAATTTTGAATTATTACGTGAGGTTGGAAGATTAAAGGTACCCGTCATTCTTAAAAGAGGAATGTCAGCTACAATTTCCGAATGGTTAATGGCTGCTGAATACATTGCTTCAGGAGGTAATCACAACATCATATTTTGTGAGAGAGGAATAAGAACCTTTGAAACATACTATAGAAATGTACTCGATGTCACTGCTATCCCAGTGTTAAAAAAAGAAACTCACCTTCCTGTAATTATTGACCCATCTCATGCGGGTGGGAAGGCTTGGATGGTTGCGGCTTTATCAAGAGCGGGAATTGCTGCTGGCGCTGATGGCTTGCTTGTTGAGATGCATCCCACACCAAGTGAAGCATGGTGTGATGCTGATCAAGCTATAACTCCGACAGAATTAAAAAAATTAATGAATGAGCTTACTGCTATTGCTACTATTTTAGGTAGAGATATATCTAAGTAACTCATGAAATCCATGAGTTTTTTTTAGATATTTTCCCCTGTCTGTTAATTAAATTCTCATTCATCATTCACTTCTAATTAAAATCTTAAGATCGGAAGTTTATGCATATTCGTGTTTTAGGTTCAGGAGCAGGCGGTGGTTTTCCGCAATGGAATTGTAATTGTGAAAATTGTGCTGGCTTGAGAAAGAAAAATCCAAATTTAGTGGCAAGAAATCAATCATCAATCACAGTAAGTTCGAACGGTGAGGATTGGATTTTATTTAATGCCTCTCCAGACATTAGAGCACAAATTGAATCATTCCCCCCACTCCAGCCTGCAAGAAAAATTAGGGATACAGGTATAGCTTCTATTGTTATCACTGATGCTCAAATTGACCATACAACGGGCCTTTTAATTTTAAGGGAGCATGATAAACCTTGGGATATATATTGCACTAAAGCAGTTTATGAAGACATGACAACGGGCTATCCTATATTTAATATTTTAGAGCATTTTAGAGGGATTAATTGGCATGAGGTGTCAACTGATCAAACATCTTATATAATCCCTAAGGCAGATGACCTCATATTTACAGCTGTACCATTGAAGAGCGAGGCACCACCATTTTCACCACATAGACACAATACAGTTCCAGGAGATAATGTTGGATATAAGATTGAGGACACAAAAAAAGGAAAAAATCTTTTTTATGCGCCGGGGCTTGGCGTGATTGAAGATCATGTTTTGGATTACATGAAAAATGCTGACGTCGTGCTTATTGATGGAACTGTTTGGACAGATGATGAGATGTCTAGACATGGAATAAATAATAAAAAAGCCAGTGAAATGGGACATTTAGATCAATCGAGCAAAGGTGGAATTATGGAAATACTTAGTGCACTTGAGAAGCCAAGAAAAATTTTGATTCATATCAATAATACAAATCCAATTTTAAGAGAAGATTCTGATGAGCGGAAACTTCTTGAGGAAAATGGAATCGAAGTTTCTTTTGATGGAATGGATATAATTTTATAAAGGATAG
>JABHXS010000010.1 GCA_018657165.1 Nitrosomonadales bacterium | reverse complement strand
GCTATCACATCATATGGTAATTTTGTTCTTGATTGTGAATTTTCATATACAAGTTTAAATGAGCTAGGTAGAGAAGTAGCAAACACTCCAGGTGTTTTTGAGCATGGATTGTTTTTAAATATGGCTAAGTTGGCTTTAGTTTCTGACAATGGTCAAGTAAAAAAAATAATTTAGTTTACTTTCGTGCTTCAATAACCTCAACCCCATTCATGTAGGAAATTAATACCTCTGGCACTCTAATATCTCCATTTTCTAACTGATAATTTTCAATAATCGCAACCATTGCTCTACCAACAGCAATGCCTGATCCATTTAATGTATGAAGTAGCTTATTTTTCTTATCACTATCTTTAAATCTTGCTTTAAGTCTTCTCGCTTGAAAGTCTTCACAGTTTGAAATAGATGAAATCTCCCTGTAGCATTCCTGTGATGGCATCCAAACTTCAATATCGTAAGTTTTTGCAGCACCAAAACCTATATCTCCTGTACATAAATTCATTACCCTATATGGAAGGGCTAATTTTTTTAAGATAAGTTCTGCATGACTGAGCATTTCATCAAGGACTTTATAGCTTTGGTTTGGATGACATATTTGAACAAGTTCAACTTTATCAAACTGATGCTGCCTTATCATCCCACGTGTATCTTTACCATAGGATCCAGCTTCAGATCTAAAACATGGCGTCAAAGCTGTTAATTTTATGGGTAATTCTATTAAATCAACAATGCTATCTCTTACAAAATTGGTTAAAGGAACTTCACCTGTTGGAATTAGATAAAGCCTGTCTTCGCTACCGCCTTTTTTTGTTACAAATAAATCTTCTTCGAATTTCGGTAGCTGGCCTGTACCTTGAAGTGACTCATAATTAACTAAATATGGTGTGTAACACTCTTCATACCCATTCTCGAGAGTTTGTATATCAAGCATAAACTGCCCAAGCGCTCGATGAAGACTTGCAAGGTTAGATCGGATAGTGGTAAATCTAGCTCCTGATAACTTAACTCCTAAATCAAAATCTAATCCTAATTTTTCCCCTAAATCCACATGATCCTTTGCCTTAAAAGAATATTCTTTTTTTTCGCCTACTTCCTTTATCAATTGATTTTCATCCTCATTTAAACCAACAGGAACAGACTCATGCGCTAAATTTGGTATGTTTAGTAGAAAATCTTGGATGTTACTTTGTATTATCTCTAGAGCCTCATTTTCTTCTTTCAATAAAACGTTTATGTCACCTACCGACTTCATAAGTTCGGATGCCTCATTACCCTTTGATTTTTCTATGCCTATCCTTTTGGAAAGCTCATTTCTTGATTCTTGGAGCTCTTGAACCTTAATTTGCAAATTTTTTCGGTCACTCTCAAAACTAACAAAACTTTTCCTGTCTAATTTAAAACCCCTTGAATTGAGTTTATTTTCAACCTCATCAATATTATTCCTAAGTAAATTAATATCTATCATAAATAACTATTCCGTTTTATGTTTATTGTAATGTTGATCCAACTGCCTTAAAAACTCTTTTTTTTCACTAATTCTTTTTTCTAATCCACGCTCTGTTGGTTTATAAAATTCTACAGGTTCTACCTCATCAGGAAAATATTTTTCTCCTGCGGCATAAGCATGATTTTCATTATGTGCGTAACGGTATTTTTTTCCATAACCTAAATTGTCCATCAATTTTGTAGGGGCATTTCTAAGATGCATTGGGACATCAAAGTGACCTTGATTTTCTATGAATGATTTAGCTATGTTAAAAGCCTGATAGGCGCTATTACTCTTTGGTGCCATGGAAAGGTAAATAACTGCATTACTCAAAGCTAGTTCCGCCTCCGGAAACCCAAGTCTCTCATAAATTTGATAAGCCTCTAGTGCAATTGTTTGCGCTCTCGGGTCCGCTATACCTATATCCTCAATAGCAATTCTTATGATACGCCTTGCCAAGTACAAAGGGTCTGCTCCCCCATCAAGCATCCTAAGTAGCCAATAAAGTGAAGCATCTGGGTTTGATCCCCTAACCGATTTATGCAAAGCAGAGATCTGATCATAAAATTGATCGCCCCCTTTATCAAAACGCCTTAATTTGTCCGACATAACTCTTTTAATATCATCAGAACCAATTTCTAGTTTTTTTTTGTCTCGAGCATTTAAATAAACTATCTCCATCAAATTTATTAGTTTACGTGCGTCGCCATCAGAAAATTCAAAAATTATTTTTTTTGCATTATCAGTAATATTCAAATCACTAAATTCACCAATAACCCTTTTAAGGATTTGACTTAATTCCTCAGTTGAAAGTGCTTTTAATGTATAAACTTGGCAGCGGCTTAATAATGCTGAGTTAACTTCAAAGGATGGGTTTTCTGTTGTTGCTCCAATAAAAACGATAAGTCCTGATTCAATGTGAGGTAAAAATGCATCCTGTTGGCTTTTATTAAACCTATGAACCTCATCAACAAATAAAATTGTTTTTTTATTTTGTTGGTCTCGCATAAACTCAGCTTTATCAATTGATTCTCTGATTTCCTTAACTCCTGATAAAACTGCTGAGACTGAAATAAAATGTGCATCTATAGTATTTGAAATAACTTTGGCAATGCTTGTTTTCCCTACCCCGGGTGGGCCCCATAAAATAATGGAGGGTAAATTTCCAGATTCAATTGCAACCCTTAACGATTTGCCTTTTGAAAAGATATCACTTTGCCCAACAATTTCATCAAGAGCTTTTGGTCTTAATTTTTCTGCAAGAGGGACTGATATTTCAGAAGTCATTTAATTATTTATGATGTCAATATCATCGGGGTAATTAAATAAGAATTTTCCTTCATTAATATCTTGATTTTGACTTATCTTGAAAAATTGAATGGTAGTTTTGTTATCAAAATTATCTATAACCCTCATCTCTTTTAATTGATTATATTTAAAATTAAATATAACTTGTTTAAAGAAAGCATTCTCTAAATTTTTAGGTTTTGCCTCATACCTCAATGTATCCTCAGAATTTGAAATTAATTTTGTGTTGAAAAATTCATGCACATTGTCAGATACTAAAAGCATGGCTGGACTCATGCTTATTTGTTTATCAAGTTTATTTACAATCACCTGCTTTAAGTCAGGATCATATAAATAAAGAAACTCACCGTCACTAATAATTTCATTTTCTGAAGGCGCCTTATATTCCCATCGAAAAAAATTTGGCTTCTGGAATAAAACCTTACCAACGGACTCATCTATTAATTGATTAGTTGAGTCTTTTACAGTTTGAACAAAATCGGCATTAAATGAATTTAGCTTAGTTAAAATTTTCTCTAAATTATGATTTTCAGCAGAAGCGCTTAGTGAAAAAAAAATTAATATTAAAAATTTAATCATTTGTACTTGATGAGATGATCTCACGGTTACCATTACTTTGCATTGGTGTAACTAATCCTGCTTTTTCCATATCTTCAATAATCCTTGCAGCACGGTTGTAACCAATCCTTAAGTTTCTCTGCACGTATGAAATAGAAGCTTTTCTTGACTGAATCACGATCTGAACGGCTTCATCATAAAGAGGATCTTTTTCTCCACCAAGCTCCCCTCCATCAGATACGCCTTCAATTTCTATCGGGTTTAAAACTTCATCTATATATTGGGGAGAGCCCTTTAATTTAAGAAAATCAACCACCTTATGGACCTCTTGGTCAGAGACAAATGCTCCATGAATCCGGTCAGGATAGCTTGTACCTGGTGGCATATAAAGCATATCGCCCTTACCAAGCAATGTTTCCGCTCCCATTTGGTCTAGTATAGTTCTTGAATCAACTTTACTTGATACCTGAAATGCAATTCTTGTAGGAATATTTGCTTTAATTAATCCTGTAATCACATCCACAGATGGTCGTTGCGTTGCCAAGACTAGGTGTATTCCTGAAGCTCTGGCTTTTTGTGCAAGCCTTGCAATTAATTCCTCTATCTTTTTACCCATCACCATCATTAGATCTGCTAGCTCATCAATGACAATTACTATCAAAGGGAGCTCCTCTAATACCTCTGGCTCTTCAGGATTAAGGCTAAAAGGATTTGTAAGGGGGTTATCTTTTCTTATACCCTCCTTCACTTTTTGATTAAAACCAGCCAAGTTTCTCACGCCAAAGGCTGACATAAGCTTATAGCGTTTATCCATCTCAGCTACAGCCCAATTAAGAGCATGGCTAGCTTGACTCATATCTGTTATGACGGGAGATAGCAGATGTGGAATATTGTCATAAACAGAGAGCTCCAACATCTTTGGATCAATTAAAATCATCTTCACTTGGTCCGGTGTAGCTTTATATAATAAACTTAAAACAAGTGCATTTATTGCTACGGATTTTCCAGCACCAGTTGTCCCAGCAATTAGTAAATGTGGCATTTTTGATATATCAGCAACCGCCGGGTTACCTGCGATATCCTTTCCAAGCGCAATGGTCAGTAAACTTGGAGTGTCAGCAAATGTTTTTGAATTCATTATTTCGGATAAAAATACAATCTGCCTATTGGGGTTTGGTATTTCAAGACCCATGTATGTTTTACCAGGAATGGTTTCAACAACTCTTATGCTTGAAACTGAAAGAGCTCTTGCTAAGTCCTTAGATAAATTTATTACTTGGCTTCCTTTTACCCCTGCGGCAGGCTCAAGCTCATACCTTGTTATGACTGGGCCTGGTTGAGCTGTGATGACTTTTGCTTCAATTCCAAAATCAAGTAATTTTTTTTCAATAAGCCTAGAAATAAATTCAATTGTCTCGGCGCTTTGTGGATTTGTTTTTTCAGATGATTCATCTAGAAGATGTATTGGAGGAAGGTCCTGCGAACTCTCGCCAAATAAATTCTTTTGTTTTTCTTTGATCGTTCTTTTACTTTCTTCAAGACTCTTTTGATTGTCAACAATAGTCACAGGCTCTCTATCAACCAGCCTCTTTCTTTCTTTCTCAACAACAACAAACCTTTCCTTTTCAAGCTTTTTCCCTTCCCGCCTGTCTTGCCAATCTATATATAAATCTTTTAAATATTTTACAAAATTAAAAATAAAATTTCCTAAATATTCAGAGATAACAATCCAAGACCAGCCAGTAAACAAACTAAAACCAATAGCAAATGAGAATAATAAAAAAATCAACCCACCTTCATAACCAAAGGTTTGTACTATAAATTGATTAGATATATGCCCTACCATACCCCCCTGTTCAGTTGGAAAACTTGCATTAATATTAACTATATAGCCAGCTTCAAATGCTGAGGAAGAGAGTATTAATAATAAAAATCCAAGATAGTGCACGATTAATAAATGCTTCTTGTTGTACTCCTCATCTTCGATCCTTGGGTAAATTAAAAAAATGCTATAGATGCTCAAAAAAACAAGCCACCATGCAGATAGGCCAAATATTGATAACATTAAATCTGAAAAATAAGCCCCTACAACTCCAGCCAAATTTTGAATGGTTTCGTTGCCTCCGCTATGTGTCCAAGCAGGATCATTGACAGAAAAGCTTCCAAGTGCAAGGGTCATATATAGCCCAAGAAAAAGAAGAGATAACCAAGATGCCTCTCTTAAAATTCTACTAGCTAATTTTCTTGTTGAGGCCTGCGATGCAATAATTTTTTTATTGGCGGCTTTTGATTTTTTTGTAAATAACAATTTTTAGATTTTCGACCTTTCGTTTAGTAAATTATATCAGTATGTGTATGAATTGTACTTATAGAAATAAAAAAATGAAATTGTATTAAGTTAATGTTTGATTCATATTGATTGCTCATCTAGAATTACTTTTATCTAAAATCAAATTAAGTCTACTTATATTATGTCAAAACATAGTCCTTTATTAATACTTGGATCTGGTCCTGCAGGATATAGCGCAGCAATTTATGCAGCTAGAGCAAATTTAAATCCCACACTTATCACTGGTGTTGAGCAAGGTGGGCAACTAATGACGACCACCGATGTTGATAATTGGCCTGCTGATGCTGATGGAGTTCTTGGTCCAGATCTTATGAGTCGATTTGAAAAACATGCTCTTCGCTTTAATACTGAAATTATTTTCGATCATATCCATTCAGTCGATCTTCTTAAGCCTTCAAAAGAAAAAAAACCTTTTCGTTTGATAGGTGATGAGTCGGAATACACATGTGATTCCCTTATTATCTCTACAGGTGCATCCGCAATGTATCTTGGCCTAGAAAGTGAAACTAAATTTCTTGGTAAGGGTGTTTCCGCTTGCGCTACATGTGATGGTTTCTTTTACAAAGGGAAGGAAGTTTCTGTTATAGGAGGAGGAAATACTGCAGTTGAAGAAGCGCTCTACTTATCTAACATTGCAAGCAAGGTCACCTTGATTCACAGACGGGATAAGTTTAGAGCTGAAGCAATTCTTGTTGATAAAGTTTATGAAAAAGTTAAGGAAGGAAAAATAGTTCTTGAGCTTCATCAAACCCTTGAAGAGGTAATTGGGGATGAAAGTGGAGTTACAGGCATCAAAATTAAGGATGTTAACTCAAATAAAATTAAAGAAATAAATTTATTAGGTGTTTTTGTTGCTATTGGTCATAAACCAAATACCGATTTATTCCAAAAGCAACTGAATATGGAAAATGGTTACATAGTTACTGAATGCGGAAGGGGTGGAAACTTTACTCAAACCAGTATACCCGGAGTTTTTGCGGCTGGAGATGTACAAGATCACATTTATAGGCAGGCTATAACAAGTGCTGGAACGGGCTGTATGGCTGCTCTTGATGCAGAGAGATTCCTTTCAAAAAATGACTAACGAAGAGAATGTTTTTAGAGATGCGGTTAAAGGGGTTAAACCACTAAAAATTAAGTCGCCTAAGATACAAAAGGATATTGAAAAACCAAAGCCCATAGCAAAAAAATTTTTAGAAGATGAAAAAAAAGCTTTACTTGACTCCCTAAGTGATGAATTTATATTGCCTGAGAGTGAGTCTGGAGAGGAGTTACGATATTTAAAAAAAGGACATTCGCCAGACATTCTAAAAAAACTAAAAAAAGGTTATTGGGTAACACAAAAGTCTATTGATCTTCATGGATTGGTGTCTGAAGAGGCAAAATCGTATATTGTTAACTTTATTAGTGACTGTAAAAAAAGGAAAGTGAGGTGCGTAAAAATAATTCATGGAAAAGGATTACGATCCCTTAATAAAGAACCCGTCTTGCGAAATAAGGTAAAAAATTGGTTAATACAAAAAGATGAAGTTATTGCTTATATTGAGGCTCCTCGGCATGATGGGGGGAGTGGCGCCGTGTTAGTTTTACTTAAGGAGTATTAAAGTCTTTCATTAAGATGACTCAATCAAACAAGAGCATTGAGCCGCAACCCCTTCAGACCTACCTATAAAACCAAGCATTTCTGTTGTGGTAGCTTTTATATTAATTTGTGAACTCTTACAATTACAATCAGCTGCAATATTTTCAATCATTTTAGGAATAAATTTAGATAATTTTGGTGACTGACAAATAATTGTTGAGTCAATGTTAATAATTTTATATTTTTTTGATTTGATTAATTCAATTACATCTTTCAATAAGTCCCGAGATCTTGCATTTTTAAACTTAGAATCTGAATCTGGGAAATGCTTTCCTATATCTCCCAAACCGCTTGCCCCAAGAATTGCATCGATGATAGCGTGAATTAAAACATCTGCATCAGAATGCCCTTTTAAACCAAGATGAAAATCAATCAAGACCCCACCAAGAATTAATTTTCTTTTTGGGACTAATTCGTGAACATCATATCCCTGACCTACTCTTATCATATGTCAGATCCTTTGACTAGCCTTTCAACTCTCACCAAATCTTCTGGGAAAGTAATCTTAAAGTTATCTAAACTCCCTTTAACGACCTTTGGAAATAAACCAATAGCTTCTATCGCTTCAGACTCATCCGTTGGACTCCCTTTGAATGATTTTAGCGCATCTTTTAATAGGTCAAACCTAAACATTTGAGGTGTTTGTGCCAACCAAATTTCATCTCTTTTTTCTGTGTGCATTATTTTCTGCTTGCCATTTACCCTCTTAACCGTATCGAGCGCTGGAACAGCTAAGATCCCCCCTACTTTATCATCCGCAACTTCTCTGACAAAATTATTTATGAGTGATTCTGTTACACCAAGCCTTGCTGCATCATGGACCATTATCCAATCTCTTTTTTCAATATCTTTTTCAATAATTTCAAGTGCATTCAAAACAGTATCTGATCTAGTTGAGCCCCCGCAGTGAAAAAGTCTTGTTTTTTTTGAAAATTGACAGCCTAAACTTTCAATGAATTTTTGATCCTTATTGAGCGCTATAGTTATCGTGTTTATAACTGTTAAATTTGAAAATATTGATTCAACATATTCAAGAATCGTTTTTCCATAAAAATTTGAAAACTGTTTTGGTGTCGGGCTACCCATCCGAGAGCTTTCGCCTGCAGCTGGAATAATTAGATGTATTTTCTGCATACTAAAATTTTAGCATGCAGAAAAAAATATAGTTTTAATATATTTAATCAGAAGAAATTGAATTGATCTTATGGATTGAAATATCAGCACCATTGAACTCCTCTTCTTGTGTCATCCTAAAATTAAATATTTTATGGACGATAGAGTAAACAATATACCCCCCCACAAAAGCTACAAAAATTCCCGCAACTGTTCCAATTAGTTGTGACATAAAGGCTACACCGCCAAGCCCTCCAAAAAATTCTAACCCAAAAATTCCTGCCGCAATTCCACCCCATGCACCGCAAATACCATGCAATGGCCAGACCCCTAGGACGTCATCAATTTTCCATTTATTTTGGGTAAGCGAAAAACTCCAAACAAACAAAGCCCCTGCCACTAAACCTACAATTAATGCGCCTAGAGGATGAAATAAATTAGAGCCAGCACAAACTGCAACAAGACCAGCAAGCGGTCCATTGTAGAGAAACCCTGGATCATTTTTACCAATAACCAAAGCTGCCAGCGTACCTCCAACCATCGCCATCAAAGAGTTAACTGCTACAAGACCCGAGATACCCTCTAAAGTTTGAGCGGACATGACATTAAAGCCAAACCATCCAACGGTTAGTATCCATGATCCTAAAGCAAGGAAGGGAATATTGGATGGTGGGAATGCATTCAAATTTCCATCTCTTGTATATCGACCGAGCCTAGGGCCTAGGATCAGCACCGCCGCTAAAGCAATCCAACCACCCATTGCATGAACCACAACTGATCCAGCAAAATCATTAAAAGGTGCGCCAAAGGTCTGGTCTAAAAAATCTTGAAATCCATAGTTTCCATTCCAAATAGCACCCTCAAATAATGGATATAAAAATCCCACCAAAGTAAATGACGCAATAAGTTGTGGTCTAAATGTTGCTCTTTCAGCGATACCGCCCGAAACTATCGCAGGAATTGCAGCTGCAAACGTCAATAGAAAAAAGAATTTAACTAGGTCATATGCACTTTTTTCAGAAAGCACATTGGCTGCCTCATAAAAATCTACGCCATAAGCCAGGCTGTAACCGATAAAGAAATATGCAATCGTGGATAAAGAAAAATCTGCCATTATTTTTGCTAACGCATTGACCTGATTTTTTTCTCTTACCGTTCCTACCTCTAAAAAAGCAAACCCTGCATGCATAGCAAGAACCATAATTGCACCCAGCAGAACAAATAAAACATCAGCTTGATTAACTAAATTACCCATATTTAACTCATTTT
>JABHXS010000125.1 GCA_018657165.1 Nitrosomonadales bacterium | reverse complement strand
TTTGATGTCTCCAAAGAAACCTTATCAAGAACCTCGCCTTTAAAAATTTCTCAGGAATTAAATCTTGAATCATCACTTAGATTTAATGGTAAAGTCTCAGGTCATTTTGTCACTGGTCATGTTGATGAGGTAGGTTTTATTCATAGCATTCAAAAAAAAGATTTGAGTGAGATTTGGAAGATACAGGTATCTAAAAAATTAATGAAATTTATACCTGAAAAAGGTTCGGTGGCAGTAAATGGAACTAGCTTAACTGTGAATGAAGTTAATAAGAATAAGAATTTTTTTTATATCAACCTAATTCCTCATACATTAAAATCAACAAACCTTTCGTCCCTTAATGAAGGTGATAGTGTAAATATAGAGATCGATATGATTGCTAGATACCTCCAAAACCTCTCTGAAAGTAACTAAATTTATTTATGGATAATATTGAAGAAATAATAGCTGATCTAAAAAAAGGTAACATGGTGATTCTTGTAGATGATGAAGATCGTGAAAATGAAGGAGATTTATTATTAGCGGCTGATCACGCTACATCCGAACATATCAATTTTATGGCTAAATATGGAAGAGGCTTAATTTGCCTAACACTTACTGAGGATAAAGCCAATAAACTAAAACTTCCTTTAATGGTGGAAGATAATCAAGGAAAACTTGGAACGAATTTTACTGTCTCGATTGATTCTGCAACTGGCATAACTACAGGTATTTCTGCCGGGGATCGGGCTAAAACAATCATGTCTGCCATTCAACCACAATCGGATCATACCTCTATCAATAGACCTGGTCATATATTTCCACTTATTGCTCATTCTGGTGGGGTCCTATATAGGGCGGGTCATACTGAAGCTGGCTGTGACCTCGCTTCTCTTGCCGGCACTACTCCAGCAGCAGTGATCTGTGAAATACTAAATGATGATGGAAGTATGGCGAGACTTCCAGATTTACTTAAATTTTCAAAAAAACATGGTATAAAAATTGGAACAATTGCTGATTTAATTGAATATCGGAGTAAAAAAGAAAAACTTATAGAGAAAATAAGTGAGGAAAAAATTAACACTGAATTCGGCACTATGAACTTTATACTTTACTCAGACTTACTATCAAAAAATACACACTTAGCTCTTGTGAAGGGAAATATAGAAAAAGATGATGAGATACTCGTAAGAGTTCACGAGCCTCTATCAATATTAGATTTTATAAGCAAAGAAACTCCCCACTCCTGGCCTCCACTTAAGGCATTAAAAGCAATTAATAATGAAGAAAAGGGGGTGGTTATTTTCTTAAACTACAATGAATCTCAAAACAATATTACAAGCAAATTTAACCATAAAAATATTGCTTTAAAAAAATCAACAGATTTAAGAAGCTATGGGATAGGGTCACAGATTTTAGTTGATATTGGTGTTTCAAAGATGAAGCTTTTAGCTGCCCCCAGAAAAATGCCGAGTATGACAGGTTATGGTCTTCAAGTTACTGAATTTATTGAAAATAATATGTAAACCAATGAATTAATTTCATGGTAAGATTTAGCTAATTTGAATAAAATTAAATACAAAATAAGCTTATTAAGGATAAAAGGGGCTCTAATCCCTTTTTTTTTACCTCATTCATTTACCTTCTATTCTCCATGAACGATTCTAAAAATATTGAAATACCAGAAGGAAATATATTATCTTTTGATTTTGGGGAAAAAAGAATAGGAATCGCAATTGGGAATAATATTACAAACAATATACACCCCCTTGAAACAATTGAAACACCAAAAAAAATAGATAGGTTTAAAAAAATTGAATTGTTGTTAGAAATATGGAAGCCTGTTCAATTAGTGGTTGGTTATCCATTAAATGATGATGGAAGTATTTCAAGAATGAGTTTGTTGGCAAAAAAATTTGGCGAAAAATTAAAAAATAAATTTAACATCTCAGTTTATTTTGTCGATGAAAGATTTAGTTCGTCCGAAGCGGAACTAAAGTTAAAAAAATTAGAAAAAAATTTAAAGAAAAGAAAGCATATAATTGACCAGGTGGCGGCAATGATAATTTTGGATTCCTTTTTTGAAGCTGATAAAGATGATAGAAAGCTAGTTTTATGAAAAAAGTAAAAAAAAATGAGTTTACCGAACTTCAACATCTGCTGTCGATTAAAGAAATGGATGTAGCGCTGATCAATGAAATTTTTAGTAGTGCAGATAAATTCCTTCGGAATAATAAAAGTATAAATAAGTATGACATTTTAGAAGGAAAAACTGTCTGCAATCTTTTTTTTGAAAACAGCACTAGAACGCAAACTACATTTGAAATTGCCGCAAAAAGGCTATCCGCAGACGTTATCAATCTTGATATAGCAACATCATCGCAATCAAAAGGTGAATCAATACTCGATTTAATAAATAATTTAATAGCCATGAGTGTAAATATTTTTGTTGTAAGGCACTCAAAACCTGGCATTCCTGAACTAATTGCTCACAACATCAAGAATAATGCTCATGTAATTAATGCTGGAGATGGAAATAAAGAGCACCCTACCCAAGCCTTGCTAGACGCCTACACAATTAGAAGTTTTAAGAAAGAATTCTCTGGCTTGAAGGTTGCGATTGTTGGTGATATAGAGCACTCAAGAGTTGCAAAATCAGAAATATATATATTAAATAAGCTTGGTACAAAAGAAGTTAGGGTAATAGGCCCTGAATCACTAATGCCCAAGAGTATTAAAGAATTAAATGTCAAAATCTTTAATAATATGGAGGAAGGATTGCTAGATGTTGATGCTGTTTTGATGCTTAGAATCCAAAAGGAAAGGATGAGAAAAAATACAATTCCATCAGAAAAAGAATATTTTAAAAGCTTTGGATTAACTAAAGATCGACTAAAACAGGCAAAGAAGGATTGTTTAGTTCTTCACCCTGGACCCATTAATAGAGGGGTTGAAATTGATTCTTTAGTAGCAGATGGAGACCAATCCGTTATTCTAGAGCAAGTTAAAAACGGAATTGCAATAAGAATGGCAGTTATGGAAAAAATGATAAATTAGAAAGTCATTACCTTTTTAAACCCTTTTAGTTTAAATATTATATATAAT
>JABHXS010000120.1 GCA_018657165.1 Nitrosomonadales bacterium | reverse complement strand
ATGTTGTAAATATCCTATAAATAAAAGATTCATAATTTGAGTACAAAATAAAGTAAAAATTGCGATTTTAACCGGAGTTTTGATATTTTGTTGGGCATAAAAAGCTGGGGCTAAAATTTTTATTAAAATTAGCCCTATCAATCCAACACTATAAGCAATAAGTGCTGTTTGAGTCATTGAAATATCATATTGAGTAAAAGCACCATAGAAAAAAAGTGTCGTAATGAGAGGTACTCCAAGCATCGCTAAACTAACTGCTGCAGGCACTGCTAACAAAATACCTAATTTAAGCGCCCAATTTATTAACTCCGAATACTCTGATTTATTCTTATTTGATAAACTTTTAGATAAGCTTGGTAAAAGTATAGTGCTTAATGCGACTCCTAAGATACCTGCAGGAAATTCAAGAAGTCTATCCGCATAGTAGAGCCAGGAAATACTTCCTACAGACAGGAACGAGGCAAAAATTGTATTTATAAGAAGGGAGATTTGGGCAACAGAAACACCCAGAATAGATGGGCCCATCAGTTTTAAAACTCGCCAAACACCTGCATCTTTAAAATTAAAATCAAGTTTTGGTATACACCCTATTTGTTTTAAAAATGGAATTTGAAAGAATAGCTGAAGAACTCCCCCAACGAAAACTGCCCAAGCAAGAACGTACGCAGGCTGATTAAAATATTTAACGAAATATAATGCACCAATAATAAATGAGACATTTAGCCAAACAGGAGTGAATGCCGGCACAATAAATTTACCAAAAGTATTTAAGATGCCGCCTGCCATAGAGACAAGAGAAATAAAAAATATATAGGGGAATGTAATTTTTAGTAAATCTACCGTTAGATTATATTTATCAGGGTTTGATATGAATCCAGGAGCTGTAATATAAATTATCCAAGGCGCACCTAAAACTCCCAATAGTGTAATAAGGACAAGAAAAAAACCTAATAAAGTTGAAATCTTATTTATAAAAGATCCTAATTCAAGGGGCGATTTTTGTATCTTATATTCTGACAATATAGGAATAAATGCCTGAGTAAAAGCGCCTTCAGCAGAAATTCTTCTAAGCAAGTTTGGGATCTTAAATGCAACAAAAAATGCATCGCTCTCCAACCCCGCCCCAAAAATTCTTGCAATAACTGCATCCCTTATAAACCCTAGGATTCTTGATATTGTTGTCATCCCCCCAATACCAGAAATTGTTCTCAATAAGTTCATAGGCAATTATTTTTTTGATTTAGCAATGTGAATAATTTTATCACGGTAACAGAATCTGATTTTATTTGTTTAATCAATTATTTAGCCAAAAATAAGTAAATAAACTTGTATCTAATTAATAAAATAGATAGAATACAGACCTTAAAATTTAGTTGTAAGGATTTATGATATGGCCAATACGGCACAGACAAGAAAGAGAGCAAGGCAAACAGTCAAACAAAGGGCCCATAATATCGGACTCCGTTCTACACTTAGAACAGCAATAAAAAAAATTAAATCTGCCATCGATGGTGGTGATAGTAAGGCTGCAAAAAAAGCATTTGATGAAAATATTTCAGTTATAGATAGGATTGCTGATAAAAAAATTATTCATAAGAATAAAGCAGCTCGACATAAATCAAGGCTTAACTCTGCAATTAAATCTATGTAAAAACAGGAGTTGTAAATTTCTTTTACGACTCCCATAACTTAGATCTAATTTTTCCAGCTTTACTGATCAAATCTTCAATATTTTTTCCAATAATCGTTATATGCCCCATTTTACGTCCAATCCTCGGGGCATTCTTTCCGTATAAATGTATATTTACTTCTGACTCCTCTATCTCCTCAAATTTGGGTGTTTTAACCCCCCCATCTTTTAACCACAAATCACCTAATAAATTTAACATCACAGCATTATTTTCCAATCTAATATCTATAAGGTTTTCACCTACAAGAGAAAGCACCTGTTGATCAAACTGACTTATATTACAAGCATCTAATGTAAAATGCCCAGAATTATGTGGTCTTGGGGCGATCTCATTTACATATAGTTTTTTGTCAGAAATAAAAAATTCGACTGCAATTGTTCCTATATAATTCAAATTTTTTGCTAACTCTAAAGCATAATCTACAGCTTCCTTTTTAAGATTTTCATTAACTCTTGCCGGAACAATAGATAAGTCTAAAATACCAGCTTCGTGATGATTTTCAATAACAGGAAATATTTTCGATACTCCGTTAGATGATCTTGATAAAACTACGGAAATTTCCTTATCTAAACTCAATTTCTTTTCTAAAACAAACTCAGTTTCATTTGAACTATTGAATACTGTTTTAGCTTCGTCGATATTATTCAAATGTGATTGACCTTTTCCGTCATATCCAAACTGTGATTGTTTAAAAATTGCTGGGAAAAGTTTTTTATTTTTAAGATGTGAAAATGACTCTATTGAAACAATCGGTTCATAGGGGCCAATTGGAAGCTTAAGATCTTTAATAAATTGCTTTTCTTTAACTCTACTCTGAACGATAGATATTGCTAAGGAATTAGGGTGCATAATTACCTTTTGCTCTAAATATTTAATTGTTTCAGATGGAATATTCTCAAACTCAGTAGAGATAGCCTCGCAATTATTAATCATTAAATCTAATGAGGATTTATCTGAAAAAGAACTGCATATATGATTGTCTGCAATTTTTCCAGCAGGACTCTCTTGGTCAGGGTCAAGAACTGTAACTCGGTATCCTAAACGATGTGCTGCAATAACAAAAAACTTTCCCAATTGACCCCCACCCAACATTCCGAGCATTGAAGGTGGCTTTATAACTTTTCCCATATTTATTAGCTTTCTAATTTCATGTTATGAACTTTTTGCTCTTGAGATTTTTTAAAATTATCTAGCTTATTTTTAAGATCTTGACTAGACTCTGAAAGCAATCTCACTACAAAAAGTGCAGCATTGTAGGCCCCTGCCTCCCCGATCGCAAATGTTGCAACAGGAACACCCTTCGGCATTTGCACAATAGAAAGCAATGAATCTTTACCTTCTAAATATGTTGTTTTTACAGGTACTCCCAATACTGGAAGATTTGTTTTTGAGGCTATCATTCCCGGTAGGTGGGCTGCGCCGCCAGCTCCTGCAATAATAACCTTGAAACCATTAGCTTCTGCATCACTCGCAAATGTATACATCAGATCAGGAGTTCTATGAGCTGAAACAACCTCAGCCTTATAATTTATTCCGAAATCATCAAAAACTGTCGCAGCATGCTTCATCGTAGGCCAGTCACTTTCTGACCCCATTACAATCGCAACAATTGCTTTTTCTTTATTCATTTTCTCCTCCTAAAATATTACAGAACTACAAGATTATCTCTATGAATTATATTAACTTCATTAACAAAACCTAATACAGATTCAATTTCATTACTTGAAATCCCACAAATCTTTTTTGATTCATCTGAGCTATAATTAACGAGCCCTTTAGCTATCTCCATACCCATATGATCAATACAGACCACAACCTCTCCTCGCTCAAACTTTCCTTCCACTTCTAAAACACCTACAGGAAGCAAGCTTTTACCCTTCTCTAATATAGCTATGGATGCACCCTTATCCAATATCAATCTCCCACAAGTTCTTAGGTTATCTGCCAACCATTTTTTCTTTGCCAATTTCTTTTCAAGCCTTGATTCTAAGAAAGTACCGACAGATTTATCATTAAATATCTTAAATAATGTTTCATTAATTTTACCATTTGCAATTATCGTATGTGTCCCGCTCAAAGAAGCCCTTCGAGCAGCTTCAATTTTTGTCACCATACCTCCTGTGCCATATGTTGAAGCTGTTTTTTTTGCCAATAAATCTAGTTTCTTATCATCAGTAAAAGCTTTTTCTATTAAGGAGGCATTCTGATCAATCGTAGGATCATCAGAAAACAAACCTTCTTGATCAGTTAACAAAAGTAGGTAATCTGCCTCGATTAAATTAGCCACCATAGCTGCAAGATTATCATTATCACCAAATCGTATTTCATCAGTTGAAACCGTATCATTTTCATTAATAATTGGAACCACCCCTCTACCAATTAAATTATTAATCGTTGACCTGGCATTTAAATATCTTTTTCTGTCACTAAGATCATCATGAGTTAACAAGACTTGGGCTGCAATTTTATTATTTTGCATAAATACATCTTTATATACTTGCGCCAAATCCATTTGACCAACTGCAGCTGCAGCTTGAAGCTCGCTTAAGGCGCTTGGTTTAGTTATAACTTCAAGTCTTTTAAGGCCTGCAAAAATTGCCCCGCTAGAAACAATAACAACACCAACCCCACTATCTATCCACCTAGTGACCTCAGAAGATAATTTAATTAAAAACTCTTTATCAAATCCAACATTATTAGTTATTGTGCTAGTGCCAACTTTAATTACGATTTTTTTTGATTCTGAAAATTTAAGCTTTTTCATAATTTTTATAAAGCGTCTATATGTTTCATAATTTTCCTAATTAAGTCTTTACAACCTTTTCCATTAATAGCTGATATTGTAAAAATTGGCGCATCCCACTTTAACTCCTTAATAATTCTATCTTTAATCTGATCAATATCATCGACTAAATCAATTTTATTTAATATTAACCATCTTGGTTTTTTAAATAATACTTCATCATATTTTTTTAATTCATTAATAATTTTTTTTACTTCATCTACCGGGTCTAATTTTTCATCATATGGCGCAATATCAACTAGGTGCAATAATATTTTTGTTCTTGATAGGTGCCTTAAAAATTGATGCCCCAAACCATGCCCATCTGAAGCTCCTTCAATCAATCCAGGAACATCTGCCATTACAAAACTTTTTTGATCGTAAACTTTCACTACGCCAAGGTTTGGCTGTAATGTTGTAAATGGATAATCAGCAATCTTGGGTTTTGCAGCTGAAACTTGTCGTATTAAAGAAGATTTTCCAGCATTAGGCATTCCTAATAACCCTACATCTGCCAATACCTTCAACTCTAAATATAACTCAAATTCTTGACCTGGCTCTCCTTCTGTAAATTGTCTTGGAGCCCTATTTGTACTTGATTTAAAATGAACATTGCCTAAACCTCCCTTACCACCTTTTGCCACAAGCATCTTAATACCATGCTGATTAAAATCAGCAAAAATTTGACCTGTTTGTCTTTCGGTAATAAGAGTCCCTACAGGAACTTTTAGGATTAAGTCTGATCCCCCTGCACCATAACATTCTGAGCTTTTTCCATTCTCACCCCTTTGAGCCCTATAATTTTTTACATACCTAAAATCTATAAGAGTATTAACATTTTCATCTGCCTCAAAATAAATACTACCGCCTCTTCCGCCATCTCCTCCATTGGGGCCTCCCATAGGCTCATATTTTTCTCTTCTAAAGGTAGCAATGCCATTCCCTCCGTCACCAGCATAAATATTAATAGTTGCTTCATCAATAAACTTCATCAGATACCACCAAACAAAAAAGCCCTATCTACTGACAGGGCTTTAATTTAAATTATTTAAAATCTTAGGAAGGTAATACGTTCACTAACCTTCTCTTCAAAGCACCTTTCGTTGTAAAACTTACCTTACCAGCCACCTTAGCAAATAAGGTGTGATCCTTACCCAACCCAACGTTTTCTCCTGGATGCATTTTTGTTCCTCGTTGCCTTAAAATTATTCCGCCCGCTTTGACATGCTGATCGCCAAATATCTTTAGGCCTAACCTTTTAGATTCTGAGTCTCTTCCATTCCTGGAACTACCGCCTGCTTTTTTATGTGCCATTTATAAAAGTTCCTTATTTAACTATTATTTTGTCAATCTTAATTTCTGTAAAGCTTTGCCTATGCCCTTGAGATTTTTTATAATGCTTTCTTCTATTCATCTTAAATATTTTAACCTTTTCTCCCCTTCCATGAGAGACAATAGTCGTATTTACAACCGCACCTTTTACCAGAGGGGTCCCGATAGTGACCTTTTCTCCATCAATAACAGATAGAACATCATCTATATTGTAAGTTTTACCAACTTCAGCGCTTAGTTTTTCAACCTTAAGAAGCTGACCCTCTGTAACTTTAAATTGTTTACCACCAGTCTTAATCAACGCATACATCAGAGCAACCTTTATATCTTTAAATAGACACGCGATTATACTGAAAAAATAATAATTTATCAATTAATTGGCATGCTTTGTTTTAATTTTCAAGCGCCATACAAAAGAATCTATTTACATCCACTCATTTAATTAACGTATGTTAAAATTTATCCATACACAAGTAGATTACAAAAAGCATAGTGAACCTCAAAGAAATCACATTACCCATCCACGACCACCTTAATTATGTAGATAAAGTAATTAAAACCCATCTAAGTTCTGATATTCCAGTTATTAATCAGATTTCAACGTATATTTTAAATAGTGGAGGGAAAAAAATGCGTCCTATTTTCCACTTATTACTAGCAGGCCTAGATGGCGAAATTAGAGAGTCGAATCATAATGTAGCGGCTATCATAGAATTTATCCATACAGCGACCCTCCTTCATGACGATGTTGTTGATCAGTCAATAAAAAGGAGGAATATTCAAACTGCGAATGCTGTTTTTGGAAATTCAGCAAGTATTTTAGTTGGTGATTTTTTATACTCTCGCTCATTTCAAATGATGGTCAGCATAGATAATATGAAAATAATGAAAGTTCTTGCTGATGCCACAAATAAGATATCTGAGGGTGAGGTGTTGCAATTAATCAATAGTCATAACCCTCAGGTCAATGAAATGCAGTATTTTGAAGTTATCGACTTTAAAACGGCAAAGTTATTTGAGGCATGCGGAAAAATTGCAGCAATTATAAATAAAAAAGACCAAAACCAAGCTCAACTATACTCTGCGATAGGAAAACATTTTGGCATTATCTTTCAATTAGCAGATGATATTTTAGATTATTCTGGTAATTCAAATGAGATTGGAAAGAATATAGGTGACGACCTCAGAGAGGGAAAGGTAACTCTTCCTTTAATCCTCACAATGAAAATGTCAAACAGTAAGGATAAAAAAATCTTAACCAATGCAATTAAAACGGGTGATATTAATTATTTACCCAGCATTGCTTCGCTTATACAAAAAAGTGGTGCGATTGATGAAATCAAAGAAATTGCAAAGAAACATCTTGATAAAATAGAGGGGCTTCTTGATGGAAATCATAATAAGGACTATCAAGAGAGTATATTAAAACTCGCTAGATTCTCGTTATCTAGGTCAATTTAAAGAATAACCTTTAATGAAGTGAAATTTTTTCACCGTCTTCGATATTGTAATAACTTAATTTAGCAATAGGATTTCTTTTTTCAATTAAATCCCCATCAAAAACTGACTTATCATCAATAAAGACAATTGCATAACCAGAATGATATAAAGTTACTTCAGCATTTTGTCTTTTAAATTTTAGATGATAAGAAACATAATGTTCGCTTTCAGACTCAGACCATATTTCCCAGCCTTTTCCACCTGTCAGTTGCTCAAGCCACTTACCTAAATCTAGCTCAACTTTACATACAACTGCATCCGACAAAAGTAATTCATTGTTACTAAACTTAGTATTTTTTATATTATCTTTCATATCAATCACTATAAGTTATCATATAAACAGTATCATTAATATGGGGTTAGTTTAATAAATTTAAAGGTTAGTTATGTTTATCATTGGATTAACTGGTGGCATAGGTTCTGGAAAAAGTACGGCGGCAAATATATTGAAAGAAATGGGTCTAAAAATTATAGATCTTGATCAAATTTCGCATAATATTATGAAGGCTGGGGAACCTGGTTACAATAAAATTTTAAAAAATTTTGGTGATAAATATTTAGACAAAAATAATAATTTTGACAGAAAACATTTAAGGGATGATATGTTTTCATCAATAGACTTAAAACAAAGAATAGAATTAATTTTACATCCCATTATTTTTGAAGAATGTAAAAACCAATTAAATAAATTAAGTCATGAAGAATTTGTAGTGTTAGTTGTTCCATTGCTTTTTGAAACAAAAAATTATACAAATCTGATTTCTGAATCATTATTAATTGATTGTGATCTCAAATCTCAGATTAAGCGTGTGATAAAAAGAGATGGACTTTCAGAGGTTTTAGTAAAGAAGATTGTTGCAAGCCAAATGAGCAGGGATAGAAAATTATCGTTAGCTAATAAGGTAATATATAACAATGGAAATATGAACAATCTTAAAACCCAATTAGAAAATTATTATAAAAATTTACTTTAGGATATAGAATTAATGTATAAATTTGAATTACCCCTTAATGAAAGAACTAAAAGGATAATCTCTATTGAGGAGATATTTACAAGATTTGATAATCAAATATCCCTATTTGGGCCTTTTTCAGAATTTACATGCTTTTCATTATTTTTTAATATATGTACGGTAGCCTCTAGGTCAGATATAAAAATAGAGATTACACAGGAGCTTAATAAATTAATAGCAAAGAAAACATTAATTAAAAAAACAAAAAAAAATTCAGATCAAATCAATAAATTAATTACAACAAGAAAAGTCTTATTGAAAGCCAACATACCACAAGGAAGTTTTTTTGGTGATGATCAGTTTTTACAAGAAATCAGAACAGCATCATTAACCCCAACCGGCATTGTGGGTATCGACCTTCCTCGACTCCAACAATGGTCACAAAAAGTTAACGCTAAAAACAAAAAAAAATATTTTAAGGAAAAAATAGCTCCTTATAGACCCATCTTTACTGCCATAACCGATTATTTAACTATTCTGAGAGATTCTATAACTCTAAAAAATATGAGCACTAATGATGATGGCTTGCTGAGCTACCCATTGAACACTTTGCATAAGAATGACTTAGTTCAGATACAAATTGCGAATAAATTTAATGTATATCCTAATTTAACATCGAACAAATATCTGATTAATGTACAATTTAATTCATTTGCAAGGAAGATTAGAGTAAAAAAAACTGTGCAATTTAAATTAGGTATAAGCCAACAATAGCTTCTTTATGAAAAAAAATTGTCCGACATGTTCAAAGCTATTTGATTATGTTCAAAATGAACCAAATAACCCATTTTGTTCGGAAAGATGCAAGCTCATTGATCTT
>JABHXS010000107.1 GCA_018657165.1 Nitrosomonadales bacterium | reverse complement strand
TGGTACACGGTTCGTTATGTGCTATGGGAGGCATGACCCCATTCCCTGTTATTAGTGCTTTAAACTTTTTTCCTAAAGATTTTGGACTTGAAACCAAAGAAACTTAAGCATAAAATTGTGTAATTCTTGAACTAACTACTTAATAGGCATAATGGACGATTTAAAAGATTTTGGTACACCTCCAGTAAATTCTGAAAAACTCGTTACGCTCAAAATAGATGGTATTGATGTAACTGTCACTGAAGGTACATCTTTGATGCGCGCAGCCTCAATTGCAGGTGTTAGCGTGCCTAAATTATGTGCAACTGATAGCTTAGAGCCATTTGGCTCATGTCGACTCTGTTTGGTAGAAATTGAAGGTAAGAGAGGTTATCCAGCATCTTGTACTACTCCAGCTTCAGATGGGTTGGTAGTTTCCACACAATCTCCTAAATTAGCTAACTTGAGAAAAGGCGTAATGGAATTGTATATTTCTGACCATCCGCTTGACTGCTTAACATGTGCAACAAATGGTGATTGCGAGCTTCAGGATATGGCGGGAGCTGTTGGATTAAGGGATGTACGATATGGTTATGAAGGTGAAAATCATTTAGATTCAAAAAAAGATGAATCGAATCCATATTTCACCTTTGATCCTTCTAAATGTATTGTTTGTTCACGATGCGTAAGAGCTTGCGAGGAAACTCAAGGTACTTTTGCTTTAACTATAGACGGAAGAGGGTTTGAGTCGAAAGTCTCTGCTGGAAATAAAGATTTTATTGATTCCGAATGTGTTTCATGCGGCGCTTGTGTCCAAGCCTGTCCTACAGCCACCTTAATCGAAAAAAGTATTGAGGAACATGGCACCCCTGAAAGAAAAGTAACAACAACGTGTGCTTATTGTGGAGTGGGTTGCTCATTTAATGCTGAAATGCAAGGGGATAAAGTTGTCAGAATGACGCCTAATAAAAATGGGGGAGCCAATCATGGACATTCTTGCGTGAAAGGACGTTTTGCTTGGGGATATACGACACATAAAGATAGAATTACTACGCCAATGATTAGGAAAAGTATTAATAATTCTTGGCAAAAAGTTTCATGGGAAGAAGCTATAAGTTATGCTGCTTCAGAAATAAAAAGAATTCAAAAAAAATATGGTGCCAATTCAGTTGGTGCTATTTCATCTTCAAGGTGTACTAATGAAGAAGTTTATGTGATGCAAAAAATAGTAAGAGCCGGTTTTGGTAATAATAATATTGATACTTGTGCAAGAGTTTGTCATTCACCAACTGGTTATGGTCTTAAGCAAACTATAGGAGAATCTGCTGGGACACAAAATTTTGATTCGGTAATGGAGTCAGATGTAATTATGATTGTGGGCGCAAACCCAACTGATGGTCACCCAGTATTCGCATCTCAGATGAAAAAAAGATTAAGGCAGGGGGCAAAATTAATTGTTATTGACCCTAGAGAAATTGACCTCGTTGATAATACCCCACATATTAAAGCTGATTACCACCTTAAACTTCAGCCTGGTACCAATGTTGCGATAATAAATTCAATTGCACATGTTATTGTTGAGGAAGGTTTAAGTGATCAAGGCTTTGTAAAAGAGCGTTGTGAAGATGAATCATTTAAAATATGGTTAAATTTTATTAAAGACCCTAAGAATTCGCCTGAATCAACGGAAGCAGAGACAGGCATTCCTGCAGACTTACTTAGAAATGCGGCTAGACTATTTGCAAATGAAAAAAATGGATCTATTTATTATGGCTTAGGCGTAACTGAGCATAGCCAAGGCTCAACTATGGTCATGGGGATTGCAAACTTAGCCATGGTTACTGGAAATGTGGGTAGAGAAGGTGTTGGTATTAATCCATTAAGAGGGCAAAACAACGTTCAGGGTTCTTGTGATATGGGATCATTTCCTCACGAACTTCCTGGGTATAGGCATGTTTCAGATTTAGCAACTCGAGCATTATTTGAATCGGCATGGAATACAAAAATTGATGATGAGCCCGGTCTTAGAATTCCAAATATGCTTGATGAAGCTATATCGGGTAAATTTAAATCTCTTTACTGCGAGGGGGAGGATATAGCTCAGTCAGACCCAGACACACAACATGTGACTCATGCACTTGAATCCATGGAATGTGTAATTGTTCAGGATTTATTTTTAAATGAAACCGCTATGTATGCTCATGTTTTCTTTCCTGGGTCTTCATTCTTAGAAAAAAATGGCACTTTCACCAATGCGGAAAGAAGAATCTCAAGGGTGAGAAAAGTAATGGCTCCAAAAAATGGGTATGAAGATTGGGAAATTACTCAAATGCTATCTAACGCATTGGGGTATCCAATGAAGTATAAACATGCAAGCGAAATTATGGATGAAGTAGCGCAGTTAACGCCAACCTTTAAAGGTGTTAGTTATGAAAAATTAGATAAGCTTGGAAGCATTCAATGGCCTTGCAATGATGAGCATCCAGAAGGAACACCTACGATGCATGTAGATGAGTTTGTAAGAGGGAAGGGCAAATTTTTTATTACAGAATATGTGCCAACGGCTGAAAAAGTGAATAATAAATTTCCTTTAATAATGACAACTGGAAGAATATTGGCACATTATAATGTTGGGGCTCAAACAAGAAGAACAAAAAATACTGTATGGCATGATGAAGATTTAATTGAAATTCATCCTCATGACGCAGAGGAAAGGGGAATAAATGAGGGAGACTGGGTTGGAATTAATAGTCGATCTGGAGATACTGTTCTTCGTGTGAAAATAACAAGCAGAGTGCAACCTGGCGTTGTATACACAACATTTCATCACCCTGTGTCAGGCGCAAACGTTATCACCACTGATAACTCTGATTGGGCAACAAATTGTCCTGAATTTAAAGTTACAGCCGTTCAGGTGACTAAAGTCGCACAGCCATCAAATTGGCAATCAAAATATCAAAAGTTTAGTGAAAAACAAATTGATTTTGTAAAAAATGG
>JABHXS010000011.1 GCA_018657165.1 Nitrosomonadales bacterium | reverse complement strand
GTAAGTACTGTCGATATTGCTGCTGTTAGTGTTGTTTTACCATGATCCACGTGACCAATTGTGCCAACGTTGACATGGGGTTTGTTACGCTCAAATTTATCCTTAGCCATAATCTCTTATCCTTATAAAACAGTTTTTTAAATTCTAATTTTTATTAATCACCGCTTCAGCAACATTTCTAGGTGCTTCTGAGTAATGCTTAAATTCCATAGAGTAAGTTGCTCTTCCCTGAGATAGTGATCTCATAGTAGTGGAGTATCCAAACATCTCTGCAAGTGGCACTTCACATCTAATCACTTTTCCAGTTGCGTTATCCTCCATACCTTGAACAATACCTCTTCTGGATGACAAATCTCCCATCACATCTCCCATGTACTCTTCAGGAGTTTCAACTTCAACTGCCATCATAGGTTCAAGTAAAACTGGATCCGCTTTTTTACATCCATCCTTAAAAGCAAATGAAGCTGCCATTTTAAACGCATTTTCATTAGAGTCAACGTCATGGAATGAGCCATCAAATAAAGTTACTTTTACATCCTCAATAGGATATCCAGCAAGCACTCCCGCTGTAATAGTTTCTTTTAGGCCTTTGTCAACGGCAGGTATAAATTCTCTTGGTACCGCGCCACCTTTAATTGAATCAACAAATTCATAACCTTTTCCAACTTCGTTTGGCTCTATTTTTAACCAAACATGACCATACTGACCTTTACCACCAGATTGTTTTACAAATTTACCTTCTTGTTCTACCGATTTTTTGATCGCTTCACGATAAGCTACCTGTGGTGAACCAATATTAGCATCAACAGAAAATTCTCGCTTCATCCTATCAACAAGAATTTCAAGGTGGAGCTCTCCCATACCAGAGATAATTGTTTGATTAGTTTCCACATCGGTTTTAACCCTAAATGATGGGTCTTCCTGGGCAAGTCTTCCAAGAGCAATCCCCATTTTTTCTTGGTCAGCTTTGGTTTTTGGTTCAACAGCAACATGAATAACAGGCTCTGGGAAAACCATACGCTCCAGAATAACTGCATTTTTTTCTGTACATAAAGTATCGCCTGTAGTCACATCTTTTAATCCTACAGCAGCTGCAATATCCCCTGCATAAATTTCTTTTATCTCTTCACGGTTATTTGCATGCATTTGCAAGATTCTTCCGATTCTTTCTTTTTTACCTTTAACAGGATTATAAATCCAGTCTCCAGCTTTAACTACTCCTGAGTAAGCTCTAAAAAATATTAACTGCCCAACAAAAGGATCTGTCATTATCTTAAATGCAAGCGCAGAAAATGGTTCATCGTCTTTTGCATGCCTAACTACAGGCTTATCAGATTCATCAACACCTGGGATAGGAGGAACATCTACAGGTGCGGGCATTAATTCAATAACAGCATCCAACATAGCTTGAACACCTTTATTTTTAAATGCAGAACCACAAAGCATAGGTACAATTTCATTTGAAATCGTTCTAATTCTTAGGCCCTGTTTAATTTCTTCCTCTGATAATTCACCAGTTTCTAAATACTTATTCATTAATTCTTCATTTGCTTCTGCTGCAGTCTCAACCATATTGTCATGCCACTTTTGACATGTATCTTTTAAATCATCAGGAATATCTGCATATTCAAACTTAATGCCAAAATTTTCTTCTTCCCATAAAATAGCTTTCATTTTTACAAGATCAACTACACCAGTAAAAGTCTCCGCTGCACCAATTGGAACCTGAATGGGGATTGGATTAGCCTTTAGCCTAGATTTCATCTGATCATAACATTTAAAGAAATCAGCGCCGGCTCTATCCATCTTATTAACAAAAGCCATTCTAGGCACTTGATACTTATTTGCTTGTCTCCAAACAGTTTCAGATTGAGGCTGGACTCCGCCTACTGCACAATAGACCATGCAAGCACCATCTAGAACTCTCATTGACCTTTCAACTTCAATAGTGAAATCAACGTGTCCCGGAGTATCAATAATATTAATTCTATGTTGATCAAACTGGTTGGCCATCCCGCTCCAAAAGCAGGTCGTTGCAGCAGAGGTGATTGTAATACCTCTTTCTTGTTCTTGTTCCATCCAATCCATGGTAGCTGCACCATCATGAACTTCACCAATCTTATGATTAACGCCTGTGTAAAGCAGAATGCGTTCTGTTGTGGTTGTTTTGCCTGCGTCAATGTGTGCACTGATGCCTATATTTCTATAACGATTTATTTCAGTTTTACGAGCCACTTTATTCTATTACCTTATTAGTTAATTAAAAATCTAAAACCTGAAGTGTGAGAAGGCTTTATTCGCTTCAGCCATTCGATGGACCTCATCTCTTTTTTTCATTGCAGCACCTTTATTCTCTGAAGCCTCTAGAATTTCTGCCGCTAGCCTTAACCCCATTGATTTTTCACCTCTATTACGAGCTGCATCACGTAACCATCGCATTGCTAATGCAGACCTTCTGGATGGTCTAACCTCTACTGGAACCTGGTAATTGGCACCACCGACCCTTCTACTTTTTACCTCCACAACCGGTCGTATATTTTCTAAAGCCAGTGAAAAAGTTTCTAAAGGATCTTTACCGCTTTTGGATTTTATTTGATCAAAAGCCCCATAAATTATTCTTTCAGCAACAGATTTCTTTCCACTACTCATAATCACGTTCACAAATTTAGATACTTCTTGACTCGAAAACTTTGGATCATCAAGTATGATTCTTTTGGGGACTTCTCTTCTTCTGGGCATAGTTTTTAACCTTTTTTAATTAAGTTGCTTTTGGACGTTTAGCACCATATTTGGATCTAGCTTGCCTTCTATCATTGACTCCTGCAGTATCTAAGCTACCTCTAACCATATGGTAACGTACGCCAGGCAAATCTTTCACTCTACCACCCCTTAATAGGACAACTGAGTGTTCTTGCAAGTTATGTCCTTCACCACCAATATAACTAATCACTTCATATCCGGTTGTAAGCTTTACCTTTGCAACCTTCCTTAAAGCCGAGTTTGGTTTCTTTGGAGTTGTTGTATAAACCCGAGTGCAAACACCTCTTTTTTGCGGAGAGGCATTTAATGCAGGTACTTTACTCTTTTCAATAACCCTCTTTCGAGGTTTACGAATTAATTGGTTAATTGTAGGCATCTAATTTCCTTAATATTTAATTGCTTTTTTAAAACCTTCAAAAAGACGAGAATTGTATTTTGCTTCGAGCATAATGTCAATTTAAATGCTAATTTAAATTGAATAAATTATTTAGCATCATCAATCTTTTCTTCAGCCTTCTCTTCTTCGCTAACTTTCAAATCAGTTTCATCAACTTTTTCATCACCACCTGTTTTAAAAGCAGCTTCAGCCTCAATAAGCGCAGCTGACTTCTCATCTGTCTCATCAGAAACATTCTTACTTGCTTCAAGTTTTGCTTTCCTATTTACATGATGAGCCATACCTGAACCCGCTGGAATCAATCTACCAACGATCACATTTTCTTTTAGCCCTCTAAGTTCATCACGTTTACCGAGAATAGCTGCCTCAGTAATAACTCTAGTTGTTTCTTGGAATGAAGCTGCAGATATAAATGAATCAGTAGCTAAAGAAGCTTTCGTAATACCCTTAAGCACATACTCAAACTCTGCCGGTTTTTTCTTTTCGGCAATTACTTCCTCATTGGTGTTTAATAGCTCTGCTCTCTCTACCTCTTCACCTGGTATAAAATGCGTATCACCTCTTTTGGTGATCCTTACTCTTCTTAACATTTGCCTTACAATAACCTCGATATGCTTATCATTTATTAAAACCCCTTGGAGTTTATATACTTCTTGAACTTCATCGATAATATATCTTGCTAAAGCCTCAGGACCTCTTAGCCTTAAAATATCCACAGGGTCAGCTGGGCCGTCAACAATTATTTCTCCTTTATTTACTATCTGGCCATCATGGGCTGTAACGTGTTTATCTTTGGGAATTAAGAATTCTTTTGATTCTCCATCCTCAGCAGTGATTACCAGTCTTTGCTTACCCTTTGTATCCTTACCAAAAGAGACCGTACCTGTCATTTCAGCTAATACACCAGCATCTTTAGGTGAGCGAGCTTCAAATAATTCAGCCACCCTTGGAAGACCACCGGTAATATCTCTTGTTTTAGATGCTTCTTGTGGAATTCTTGCTAAAACATCACCAACCGCAACATCTTGATTGTCATTTACGGTAATAATGTAACCTTTTTGAAAGGTAACATTAACCGGACTATCCGAATTAATTAACTTAACTTCTTCATTTTTTTCATTTATTAGTCTAATTTGAGGTCTTGTGCCTTTTGAAGCCCCAACTTTTTGTTTAGTGTCTATCACCTCTAAAGTTGATAAGCCTGTGACGTCATCAATTTTCTTTTCTACAGTGACCCCTTCCTCGACATTCTCAAATTTTACCTGCCCTGCATATTCAGATATTATCGGTCTTGTATGTGGGTCCCACTGAGCCAATATACTTCCAGCCTCTACTTTATCTCCATCAGAACCTAAAAGTGTTGCGCCGTAAGGTGCTTTATGCCTCTCTTTTTCCCTACCGTTTTCGTCCTCAATTAGAAATTCACTATTCCTTGAAATAATAACTTTCTCAGATTTTGCATTAGTCACATAACGCATCGTTGCCATAAATCTTAAAACCCCCGAAGATTTAATTTCAATTTGATTTGCTGATGCAGCTCTAGATGCAGCACCACCAATGTGGAAGGTTCTCATTGTTAATTGAGTTCCAGGTTCACCAATTGACTGAGCTGCAATAACACCAACCGCCTCACCTTGATTGATTAGCGAGCCTCTTCCTAAGTCACGCCCATAACAGCGAGCACAAATCCCATAACGAGTGGCACAAGTTAAAGCTGTTCTTACTTTTACCTCGTCAATGCCTAATTTTTCTATTTCATCTACCTCGGCCTCGGATAACAAAGTACCTGCAGCAAATAATACTTCTTGTGTCTCTGGATTTAAAATATCAACTGCCGCCGCTCTTCCTAAAATCCTATCTTTAAGTGGCTCTACAATTTCACCGCCTTTAACAAGTGCTTTTGTAAGAAGCCCATCTTCAGTCCCACAATCATGTTCTGTTACAACCAAGTCCTGGGTAACATCAACCAGCCTTCTTGTTAGGTAACCTGAATTAGCTGTTTTTAAAGCAGTATCAGCAAGCCCTTTTCTTGCACCATGAGTTGAGATAAAGTATTGAAGCACATTAAGCCCATCCCTAAAATTTGTTTTAATAGGGGTCTCAATAATTGAACCATCTGGTCTTGCCATTAACCCTCGCATCCCTGCAAGTTGTCGAACTTGTGCTGCTGAACCCCTTGCACCTGAATCAGCCATCATATATATAGCATTAAATGATTCTTGATTAATTTGATTACCTTTATCATCCTTTACTATTTTTCCTGCAACATCTTTAACAGGCTCTTCTTTAATCTTTCTCATCATCGCATCTGCGATTGTATCGCCCGTACGCGACCAGATATCAACAACCTTGTTATATCTCTCTCCCTGAGTTAGCAAACCTGAAGAATATTGGCCTTGAATCTCCTGAACTTCGGCATCAGCTTGCTCAATAAGTTTTATTTTTTCATCTGGAACTAACATATCATGAACACTAATCGACATTCCGGCTTTTGTAGCAAATTCAAAACCTTTATTTTTGAGGTTATCAGAAAGAATTACTGTGTCTCTGATACCAACCTTTCTAAATCCAACATTTATTAATCTAGAAATTTCTTTCTTATTAAGGGTTTTATTTAATAATTCAAAAGATAGTCCTTTTGGCAATATTTCAGATAACAATGCTCTACCACATGTCGTTTCATATCGTTTCACTTTTTCAGTTTTGCTATTATCAAAATTTATTTCGCTTTCATTGATACGCACTGTTATTTTTGCATGAAGATCAACAAATCCTTGATCGTAAGCTTTTCTTAATTCATCTATATCTGAGAACCTCATACCCTCACCCTTAGCGGCAATTCTTTCTCTAGTCATATAATAAAGGCCTAAAACAATATCTTGTGATGGCACAATAATTGGCTCACCATTCGCTGGTGATAGCACATTATTTGAAGCCAACATTAATGTTCTCGCCTCCATTTGAGCTTCAAGAGATAAAGGAACGTGAACAGCCATTTGATCGCCATCAAAGTCAGCATTAAATGCCGCGCAAACTAATGGATGAAGCTGAATTGCTTTACCTTCAATAAGAACTGGTTCAAAAGCCTGTATTCCAAGCCTATGAAGTGTTGGTGCCCTATTCAGTAGAACGGGGTGCTCGCGAATTACATTTTCCAGAATATCCCAAACTTCTGGACCTTCTGCCTCAACAATTTTCTTCGCATTTTTAATTGTTGTTGCTAAACCTTGCAACTCTAACTTGTTAAATATAAATGGCTTAAATAACTCAAGAGCCATCTTTTTTGGAAGGCCGCATTGATGAAGTTTTAACTGAGGCCCAACTACAATTACCGACCTACCAGAGTAGTCAACCCTCTTTCCAAGTAAGTTTTGTCTAAAACGTCCACCCTTACCTTTAATCATGTCCGCTAAAGACTTTAATGGCCTTTTGTTTGCGCCTGTCATAATTTTGCCACGCCTACCATTATCTAATAAAGAATCAACAGCTTCTTGAAGCATTCTTTTTTCATTTTTGACAATAATCTCTGGGGCTCTTAAGTCTATAAGTCGTCTTAACCTATTGTTTCTATTTATAACTCTTCTATATAAATCATTTAGATCTGAAGTTGCAAACCTACCTCCATCAAGTGGTACAAGGGGTCTCAACTCTGGTGGAAGTACCGGTAGAACCTTAAGAATCATCCATTCAGGTTTAATGCCTGATGTCTGAAAAGCCTCTAAAACCTTCAAACGTTTTGCTATTTTTTTTACTTTGGCATCAGAAGTGGTTTTTTCAAGCTCTTCTTTAAGCCTTTCAATTTCTTCAGATAACCTTATTGCCTTAAGAAGCTCCTCTATCCCTTCCGCTCCCATTACCGCTCTAAATTCATCGCCATGCTGCTCTGAAAACTTTAGGTAATCATCTTCGGATAAAATCTTCCCTACCTGAAGTTCAGGGTCTGTGATCATATGATTTTCAGTCACAATGTAAGCTTCAAAATAAAGAACACGCTCAATATCTCTCAATGGAATATCAAGTACCATCCCTAATCTGCTTGGTAAGCTCTTTAAGAACCATATATGAGCAACGGGACTTGCAAGTTCTATTATTCCCATTCTTTCTCTACGAACTTTAGATAATGTAACTTCTACTCCACATTTTTCACAAATAACACCTCGATGTTTAAGGCGTTTATATTTTCCACAAAGGCATTCATAGTCCTTTACTGGACCGAATATTTTTGCACAAAAAAGGCCATCCCGCTCAGGTTTAAAGGTTCTATAATTGATTGTCTCTGGCTTTTTAACTTCCCCATATGACCATGATCTAATTTTTTCAGGAGAAGCAAGCGCAATCTTGATTGCATCAAATTCTTCTTGTTGGGTGTTGTTTCTAAACAAGTCTAATAAAGCTTTCATTTGCAATCCTCTCCTTAGTTTCTATCAAGATCAATGTCAATCGCCAAAGAACGAATTTCCTTGGTTAGAACATTAAATGATTCTGGCATACCAGCATCAATTTTATGCTCACCCTTAACAATATTTTCATATACTTTAGTTCTACCAGAAACATCATCTGATTTAACAGTTAACATTTCTTGGAGTGTATAAGCAGCACCATAGGCCTCCAATGCCCATACCTCCATTTCACCAAATCTCTGTCCACCAAATTGTGCCTTACCACCTAATGGCTGTTGAGTTACTAATGAATAAGGACCGGTTGAACGAGCATGCATCTTATCGTCAACAAGATGATGTAGTTTAAGAATATGCATATATCCTACAGTCACAGGCCTATCAAAAGCATCGCCTGATCTTCCGTCATATAAACGAACTTGTGTTTTTTTTGCATCAAACTTAAGTAACTTAGTATGTTCATGGTTATCTGGATAGGCAATATCCAACATATCCTGAATATCCGATTCTGCTGCTCCATCAAATACTGATGTTGCAAAAGGGACTCCGTCAATTAAGTTCTCAGCAAGCTCTGTAATTTCATTATTTTTAAG
>JABHXS010000012.1 GCA_018657165.1 Nitrosomonadales bacterium | reverse complement strand
GGGAATCTATTCGTGATGAATATTTAGCAAAAAATAGTTCTTAGTAATTAAATTTTATGCAAAATATCTCATTGATTACATTAATAAATTTATATAAATATATGATTTAAAACAGGAAAAAAGTAAATGGCGGAAGAGGTGAGATTCGAACTCACGGTGGGCGCGAACCCACGTCGGTTTTCAAGACCGGTGCATTAAACCGCTCTGCCACTCTTCCGAAGTCGGAATTTTATCATAACGTTACTAGATTAAACAAAACTTATTCGACAAATATTTCATCATGAAAACCAAACAGCTTCATATTTTCAATGCGCATTGGGTATAAAATTCCAAGGAGATGATCACACTCATGTTGAACCACCCTCGCATGAAACCCCTCTACATCCCTATCAATCTTATTGCCGTATTGATCAAAACCCTTATAGTTAATTGCCTTATACCTCGGTACCACACCCCGCATCCCAGGCAGTGATAAACAACCTTCCCAGTCATCTTCTTTATCTTCAGTTAGGGGTTTGATGATGGGGTTAATAAGCACAGTAAATGGAACCTCTTCGGCCTCTGGGTATCGCTCATTTTTTTCAATACCAAATATAACTAACTGAATACTTTCTCCAATTTGCGGTGCTGCAAGTCCAGCTCCCTCTGCAGCTATCATGGTATCCATCATATCCTTAATTAATTCATGCAGCTCAGGGGTATCAAGTTCCCTTACCTGCTCAGCCTCTTTAAGCAAAATAGGATTACCCATCTTTAATATTTCTCTAACTGCCATAAGCCTCAATCACAACCTTTAAGTATTCACTAACATTGAGCGCCATCAACTCAGATTTTTTATTAATCTCCTCATGTGTAATGCCATCTTTACTGCTCCCTCTGCCAGCTGCAAAATTTGCAACGGGACATATTGCAGCGTATGACAACCCTAACTCCTTTGCTAAAGCTGTTTCAGGCATCCCTGTCATCCCCACTATAGTTGCTCCATCTTTTTCATACCTATCTATTTCTGCGGCCGTTTCTAATCTTGGGCCTTGCACAGCAGCATAAATACCCTCTTTAATAAAATTGATACCTTCTAATGAGGTATTTTCACAGAGTAAATTTCTTAATTTTGAGCTGTAGGGATTTGTGAAATCAATATGCGATACAGGATTATTTATGCCATCAAAAAACGTGTGCTCTCGTCCATAGGTGTAATCAACAATCTGATGAGGTAACACAATACATCCCGGTCTTAGTTCTTCTAAAATTGAGCCTACAGCTGCAACAGCCAAAATAGCCCTTACACCTAACGCCCTAAGTGAGAAAATATTTGCCCTATAATTAATCAAGTGTGGTGGTATGGTATGTCCTTCACCATGCCTAGCTAAGAAGGCAACCTCATGGTTACCAAGCTTCCCTATAATTATTTTATCAGATGGTTTTCCATAAGGCGTATCAACTATCTCCTCCCTTACTATAGTGAGCCCATCTATTTTTCTTAAGCCTGTCCCGCCTATTACCCCAATCATTTTGCGCCCTATTCTAAATCATTAAACTGCCAGTCTATGGCATACTTAATTTATGAGTCAATATCTTACCCTTGAAAAAGCTAAAAAAACAAAAAAACACTATGAAAATTTTCCTGTGGCGACTCTTTTATTCCCCAAAGCACATCGTGATGCTGCCACCCTGCTCTATTCATTTGCAAGAAATGGAGACGATATTGCAGATGAAGGTAAACTTACTAAAATACAAAGGCATAAATTGCTAAAAGAAATTGAAATAAATATTAAAGCAATAAATAATAAAAAAAAAATTGATGATCCTTTTTTTAAAGATATAGAAAAGATTGTAAATAAATACTCTATCGATCCAAAGCTGTTTGAAAGGCTTATTTCAGCATTTAAACAGGATATTAATAATAAAACTTACATAGATTTTAATGACCTAATTAACTATTGTAATAAAGCGGCCTGCCCTGCTGGGGAGATGATACTCAAGCTGTTTAATGAAGACCAAAAGAGGAATATTGGCTACGCAAATAACTTATGCCGGGCACTTGCTTTAATTGGAATAAGCCAAGACATCCATGAGGATTTTTTAAAAGGTAGGATATATATCCCCACAAAAGAAATGTTTAAGTTTAAATTAACAAAGTCTGATATTGAAACCCAAACATTCAATCAAAATTGGAAGATGTTTAAAACACCGTGGCTAAAAAGAATAGAGTTGCTGCTAAAAAAAGGCAGCCCTTTAAGTAAAAACCTTAATGGGCGACTCAAGCTCCAAATAAAAATTTTGATTGCAGGAGCTGATTTATTAATTAGTAGGCTGAGGCGAGAAGATTGTGATTGGTTTATCGACCCCCCAAAAATTTCAAAATTAGATTGGTTAATTTTATTTAGTCAATCTATCATAAAAAAATGACGCCCCAAGAGTATTGCCAGCAAAAAACAAAAGAAAGTCACTCAAACTTCTTAACTGCTTTTATTTTTTTAAAAAAAGAAAAGCGCGAGGCTTTAACTGCTTTGTATGCTTTTTGTAGGGAGGTTGATGATATTGCCGATGAGTGCCTTGATCATGAGGTTGCGAGCAGTAAATTGAATTGGTGGAGAGAGGAAATTGAAAGGCTATTTAAGGGCGCCCCTCAGCATCCAGTCAGCAAGGCGTTGCATCCATTTATATCGCTCTTTGAATTATCAAAGGCACATTTTGATGAAATCATTGACGGGATGGAGATGGATGTAAAACTTAATCGCTATGAAAGCTTTAAACAGCTGCAGCTCTATTGCTATAGGGTGGCTTCATGCGTTGGCATTCTCTCCGCACACATTTTCGGGTTCAAAAATAAAAACACCCTCAAATTTGCTCATAATTTAGGGATTGCATTGCAACTAACCAATATCATTAGAGATTTAGGAGAGGATGCCAGAAGGGGAAGGATTTATATACCATTAGATGAATTAGCGAAGTTAGGCATATCAGAGGAGGAAATTATTTCATTAAAGAATGGAGAGAAAATTAAAGCTTTAGTTAAAAGCCAGGTAGAAAGAGCTAAACAATTTTATGGCTTAGCAATTGAGTCCCTTCCTAGTGAGGATAAAAAGTCTCAAAAAATAGGCCTTGTGATGGGGAATATTTATTATGTGCTTCTAAACAAGATTGAAAAAGATGACCCAGAAAAAATTCTCAACCAAAAAACTACCCTACCCTGGTTTAGAAAGTTAATAATTTCAATTCTAACAATGCTTGATTTTTCATGGATTAACAAAGCCTAGGTAATAGAATATTTTATATATCCTTCAATAATTTAATAGCTTGGTAAAGATTATCAACTGGGAATATCTCAATACCAGTAATTTTTTGTTTAGCTTGATTTGCTTTTGGAATAATTGCCTTAGTAAAGCCTAATTTTGCAGCCTCTTTTAGTCTCTCTTGGCCTCTTTGAACAGGCCTCACTTCTCCCGCTAAACCAATTTCACCAAAAATAACTGTTTTTTGATCCAGCGGGTGGTTAGTAAATGATGAAACAATGGCACATAAAATAGCTAAATCAACGCCAGGTTCTGTAATTTTTACCCCCCCAACTGCATTTACAAAGACATCTTGATCGAAACAGGCAATACCAGCATGACGATTAAGTGACGCAAGTAACATGGCTAATCTATTTTGATCTAAACCGACAGACAGCCTTTTGGGTGAGTGTCCATGAGCATTATCAACAAGCGCCTGTATTTCTATGAGCATCGGTCTTGATCCCTCTTGAATGCATGTGATACAAGAACCATTCACCTCCTTATGGTGATGTGAAAGAAAAAGGGCTGATGGGTTAGTTACCTCTTTTAACCCCTTCTCTGTCATCGCAAATACTCCTAATTCATTGACTGCTCCAAAGCGGTTCTTAAATGCCCTAATCATTCTGAAGCTAGAGCTCGGATCACCCTCAAAGTATAAAACTGTATCTACGATATGTTCTAATACCCTAGGTCCAGCCAGAGTGCCCTCCTTTGTAACGTGGCCAACAAGAAGCATTGTGATGTCAAATTGTTTAGCTATTCTGGTTAACTGAGCCGAGCATTCTCGGACTTGAGTAACAGACCCAGGTGCCGAAGTCATTTCTTCAGAATAAATTGTTTGAATAGAGTCAATAACAACAACATTTGGCTTACTTTTTTGAATAACGCTTACAATTTTCTCAAGATTAATTTCAGACAATATTGAAATATCAGAGACCTCCAATTCAAGTCTTTTTGCTCTCATGGCAATCTGCTCTTTAGACTCCTCTCCGCTAACATAAATTACATTGCAATTATCTTTTGGGTCTTGAGTAATTTTAGACAATGCTTGTATTAAGATTGTGGATTTACCTATACCAGGATCACCCCCAATCAAAATAACGCCTCCCGGAACAAAGCCCCCACCCAAAACACGATCAAACTCCGAGATATTGGTTTTTCTTTTAGGTATGGCTAATGCTTTTACATCATCAAGCTTTGTGAGCTCATTAGTCTTAGATAATGCAGCAAATCTTGATGGGTTTTTTGACTGAATAATTGTTTCATCCAGAGAATTCCAAATAAAACAATGCGGACACTGGCCCTGCCATTTTGATGAGGTACCGCCACACTCCCGACATTGGTAAGCCGTTTTAGTTTTAGCCATCTAAGTACTCCATAGGAACTCTAGATGAAGCTGATATATTACATAACAATTCGTATCCGACAGTGCCTGAATTCTTTGCAACCTCATCCACAGAAATATGATTTCCCCACATTTCTACTTTTGAGCCTATTTTTGCATCCGCAATATTTGATATATCAACATATAGCATATCCATAGAAACCCTTCCAACAGTCGTTGTATTTTTGTGATGAACAAAGACTGGGGTTCCTGTTTTGGCATGCCTCGGGTAACCATCGCCATATCCACATGCAACTATTCCAATACGCATATCTTTCTTAGCGATATAATTATTTCCATAACCAACAGCCTGTCCTTTTTTTATATTCTGAATGGCAATAATTTTACTTATTAACGACATCACAGGCTTCACGTCCATTTTTTTTGCTGAAATATCTTCAAAAGGAGATGCTCCATATAGCATAATGCCTGGCCTAACCCAATCTAGCCTTGCTTCAGGAAATTTATAGAGAGCTGCCGAATTAGCAACTGAGCTACTGAAATTATAATTATTCGTAATCCGATTAAAGCAGGCTAACTGCTTTGCTATCCCCTCTTTTTCATCGGCTGTTGCAAAATGGGTCATTAAAGTTATGCCCGATACATTAGGGTTAACATTTAAATTTTCGATTAAATAATCAATTTGATCAGGAGGAAAACCCAACCTGTTCATTCCCGTATTTATTTTTAAATGTACGTTAATTGGATTTTTTAGTGTCGCATCATTTAGGTATTCAATCTGCTGCTCGTTATGCACGACCAAGTTAAGCTCTAATTTTTCAGCCTCATAAATATCTTCAGCTGTAAACAAGCCCTCGAGTAGTAATATTGTATTTTTAAAGCCCGCCCCTCTAATTTTAATTGCCTCCTCAATGGTTAGAATTGCTATGCCATCTGCACTTTTAATTGCTTTCACAGACTGAACCAAACCATGCCCATAGGCATTGGCTTTAAGAACAGCCATTACTTTGCTATTTTTTGCAATTTTTTTTACTAACTGAAGATTGAAAGTTAGTGCGCTTAAATTGATATAAGCCTTTAACGGACGCATGATTTATGTATTTGAATCGTATCCTGGGTTAGCATAATTTTCAAAGCGGGTATATTGCCCAAGAAAAGTTAATTTCACAGTACCAGTCGGACCATTTCTTTGTTTTGATAAAAGTATTTCAGCGACCCCTTTTTCAGCTGTTTCAGGGTTATAAACCTCATCCCGATAAATAAACATGATTACATCAGCATCTTGCTCAATAGCCCCAGACTCCCTTAAATCAGACATCATAGGTCTTTTATCAGGTCTTGATTCTACACTTCGGTTGAGTTGTGATAGAGCTACAACAGGAACATTTAACTCCTTTGCTAAAGCTTTGAGTGATCTTGAGATCTCGGAAACTTCTGTTGCTCTATTTTCTCCAGACTGTTCATTTGCAGATGACATGAGTTGGATATAGTCAATCACAATAAGGCCCAATTTTCCTTGTTGCCTATGAAGCCTTCTTGCCCTTGCACGAACTTCATATGAATTTAAAGCAGAACCCTCATCAATAAAAATCGGGGCCTCGTTTAATACACCTAAAGCATTAGTTAGCTTAGGCCAGTCCTCATCCTCTAATTGCCCAATTCTCATCTTATGCTGATCTAACTTACCTACCGAACCCAATAAACGCATTGTTAATTGAGCTGCGCCCATTTCCATTGAAAAAATAGCTACAGGTAAACCCGCTTCCATTCCTACATGTTCAGCAATATTCAGGGCAAGTGATGTTTTTCCCATAGACGGCCTACCTGCGATGATAATCAAATCTCCTGGCTGAAGACCAGCTGTCTTCTGATCTAAATCAGCATATCCCGAAGGGACCCCAGTTACCCCATTAGGATCATCGAGCTGATATAAGTCGTCAATTCTTTGCGCAGCTTTAGGTAGTAATTCCTTTATGTCGATAAACCCTAATTTTTCAGAGGTGCCAGCATCGGCAATTTGAAATATCTTTGATTCAGATTCATCAAGTAATTGTTGCGCATCTTTTCCTTGTGGGGAAAAAGCGCTTTCTACAATATCTGAACCAACTTCAACAAGGTTTCTCATGATCGATCTTTCACGAACAATTTTTGCATAGCCTGAAATATTTGATGCCGTAGGAGTATTTTCAGCAATAAGCCCCAGGTAAGCTACGCCGCCAACCTTAGTTAACTCTGAATTCTGCTCTAATGATTCTCCAACTGTAACAATATCAGCAGGTTGGTTTTTATCGATTAGCTTACTAATATGG
>JABHXS010000149.1 GCA_018657165.1 Nitrosomonadales bacterium | reverse complement strand
TGTCCATCTTTTGCACTCTTTAGGTAATCTTCAGCATAAACACACTGAGAAGAACAAATGAATAATAAAATTAATAACCTAAAATAAAATAGCAAACCTTATATCCTTGTTCTATTTGAGTTTGTTTTAAAAAATTTATATGCTAATCTAATTAAATTAAGTAAATTGTGTTTTTATACCATTTTTGTTAATTAATATTAACTATTGGTAAAAAAAATAACCATACTATAATAACAATAGGCTAATGAAAAATTTATTTAAACTTATAGTTTGTCTTTTCATCTTAGCGAGCTCTTTTAATTTAAAAGCTGATGCTAATCCAGACCTATGGCCCTATATTCAGGAAAAAATGTTTCAAGATGCAGAAATTATTGAGGCAGATTTTATTAAAATTGATGGCCCAAAAAGAGCAGCAAGCGGTGCCCAAGTTCCAATAAACATTAAGCTAACAAAAACTGATGGGGTTGATTTAGAAAAAATTTATCTTATTATTGACGCAAATCCAACACAACATGCAGCGACTTACCATCTTACTGACAAAACTCAGAACCTAGATTTGTTTACACGAATACGCATGGAAACAGATTCGTTTGTTCGTGTGGTTGGACAAGATAAGGATGGTAAATTATACATGCATAAGGTTGCTATAAGGGCCTCTGGGGGTTGCAGCGGCTATATGGATGTTCATGATCCTGCTTTAACGAAAGATCTAGGTAAGATTCTAGTTAAAGCCAAAGAAGATTTTATTACCACTCGAATCAAACACCCAAATTTTACCGGACTACAGAAAGATCAAGATTCTGGAGGGTATATTCCTGAGTGGATTGTTAAGCAGATACGTTATGATTTTAATGGAAAGAAAATTCTTGCAGTTGAAAATGATATTAGCATTAGCCAGGATCCATATCTAAAATTTAAATTCGTCACTGAAGATAAGGGAACAATCACAGTTTCAGCAACGGATACAAAAGGTCAGACATTTCTGAAAAGTAAAAAGATTTAAATTATCTTATTCTTCCGAAGCAAAAGCCCCCTTATCAGCCCAATAAGATAAGGTATTATCCCAATAAAAATAAAAGCAAAGAATATTTGAAGGACCTTAATAATGTACTGTCTGTAATTCTCAATAATCGTATTTAATTCAATAAGCTTAAGTTGATTTGCATTCAACTCAGATAAGTCCATATTAACGAGTACATCTAAATTGCATTCACTTAATGCCTCCGCACACATTTGCATTTCTAAATTAAAGCGATCACTTGCAATCTGATTTAAAAAAAATTCATTAACAAAAAGAAATATGGATAAGAAAAAACCTATGATGGCGAATAACCAAAAAAACTGCTTATTAAATTTTTCATTCATAGGTTATTCAGTTTATATAAGCTAAGTGATAATAAATTTTAAACCAGCAATGATTATAACAACGCCCAAAGCCTTTTTAACAGCTAAATGATTAAATCTCTTAATTCCTAAATGTGTTCCAATTAGAGTGCCTACCAGAACAGCAAAAATATAAATATAGATTTCTTCTGGAACGGAATTCACTGAGGTAATGTTGCCCATCAACCCTGAAACAGAATTAAAAAAAATAAAAACTGCAGCCGTACCTGATGCACCTTTAATGCTTGTCCATCCTAAAAAAATTATCAATGGAGATAAAAAAATTCCTCCACCTGTTCCCGTTAGTCCGGATAGTAAACCAATTAAAACACCTATAAACACGGCCAATAAGATACTTATCTGTTCGTTATTACTTTTCTTTATTTTTTTAAAAAATCTAAAGAGAAGCTGTAGTCCGGCAATAATTAAAATAATCCCTACTAAAGGCTTATAAAATTCTGATGGTAGGGATATGTATCCGCCTACAAAGGCCGCAGGTATGGAGCCAAAGATAACGGGTATTAGGACATTTATGCTAAACAGCTTGTGCCTTATAAAGCGAAAACTTGCCACAGATGAAACTACAATATTTAAAATAAGGCCTATTGGCTTTATGATTCCAACTGGTGTTCCTGTTAACGATAAGATTGCAATATAGGCTGAGGCTCCACCATGACCTACAGAAGAGTATAAAACCGCACCTATAAATATTAAAAAGGCCGTAAATGAATTATCTAATAAATAATCTATTTTAAAATTTCCATTAAATAACGATTTATAAAATAAATTTGATTGGTCGGAGCGGTGAGATTCGAACTCACGACCCCTTGCACCCCATGCAAGT
>JABHXS010000013.1 GCA_018657165.1 Nitrosomonadales bacterium | reverse complement strand
TGAAGTCACTTTTTTGATATTTTTTATATACCCATCAAGAATTTCATGTTTGTAGCCCATTGTTTCAAGCTGGCCTATCTGCATAGCAGCATAAAAAACAGAATCTCTTTGGTAAACATCATTTGCAATTATGATGGTCTTAATTCTATTTAATTCATCATCACTTACACCATTTTCCTTAATTTTATTCAACTCAGTTTTAAGCGCTAATATTAAGTCATTAGTTGAAACCGACTCGCTAGGCGTCGCATAAAGCTCAAACGAGCTTTCATTTCCTCTGTTGACCATTGAATAACCAGCTCCTGCATCGATTGCAAGCCTAGAATCTCTAACGATATTTTGTGTAAGCCTTGCTGAACTAGACTCTGAGAGTATTCCAACAAGAACTTCAAGCGCAAATTGCTCTGTGCCTTTCACCTCTAAATTCTTATCTAATGTTGGCGCTCTATACCCCATTTGTACATAAGATAGTTTGCTTGGTGCTTTAAGAGCTGAAGTCCTTGGGCCACTTTGCTCTGGTTCTTGTTGTGGCTTTCTCTCAGGTAATTTAATTGGTGGTATATTTCCAAAAAATTTGTCTGCCAACTTAAACACCTCAGAGGCCTTAACATCTCCTGCAACCACCAATATCGCATTGTTGGGTCCATACCAATTTTTATACCATTCTTCAGCATCTTTATATGTCATATTTTCCAAGTCATTCATCCACCCAACAATTGGTTTCCCATATGGGTGTGCATGAAACATCATTGAATTAAATAACTCATTTGCCCGAGCTTCTGGGTTATCTTCTGTGCGCCATAACCTCTCTTCCATTACCACTTTAATTTCTTTTAAAAACTCCTCTTCAGAAATCAAAAGGTTTTGCATACGGTCTGCTTCCATTTTTAAAGAAATGGGTAGCTGGCTTTTTTCAAGCTGTTGAAAATAGCAAGTGTAGTCTGCCCCTGTAAAAGCATTTTCTCTTCCGCCTGCCGCCGCAATTATTTCAGAAAATTCCCCAGGCCTTGTCGTCTTAGTACCTTTAAACATCATATGCTCTAAAACGTGAGCCACGCCAGTTTTACCATTGACCTCATCTAAACTTCCGGCACGGTACCAAACCTGAGAAACTACAATAGGTGCCCTGCCGTCCTCTTTGACAAATATTTTTAACCCGTTCTCTAATTTATGTTTATGAACAGTTGCACTAACTACCATCGGCATTAAAAGAAATAATAAAAAATTAATGTACTTCACGTTAGGCCCTCATATAGTTAAACATGGTTGATTATAATTCAGTATAATCGACTAATAGTACTAGAATAAGTTCGTATAATTAAAAAAATAAGAAGATGTTTGATTTTTTAAAAAAAATAATTCAAAAAAAGAGCAAACCTCCACAGAAACCCAAAAAGGTTCAGGCTAAAGCTCAGAAACCTGCTCCACAGAAACCCAAAAAGGTTCAGGCTAAAGCTCAGAAACCTGCTCCACAGAAACCCAAAAAGGTTCAGGCTAAAGCTCAGAAACCTGCTCCACAGAAACCAAGTTTTTTTGGCTTGAGTGAAAAGCTAAAAGAAGGGCTCGCAAAAACAAGAGAGACTTTAAATACTCAATTCATTGACCTATTTTCTAGCAAAAAAATTGATAATTCTTTTTATGATGAATTAGAAATGATTCTTTTAACTGCTGATGTTGGAATATCTGCAACTTCAATGCTTATTGAAAAAACAAAAGAAACAGTTAAAAAAGATAAAATTACCGATCCATTAGAATTAAAAGAAATTCTTAAAGCTCACCTAGTTGAATTACTAAAAAAAATTGAGTTACCATTAGATATAAAAGGTTCTAGCCCATTTGTTATGATGGTTGTTGGTGTTAATGGAGCTGGAAAAACGACGACTATAGGAAAATTAACAAAATTATTTCAATCACAAAGTAAAAAAGTTTTAATTGCTGCTGGAGATACTTTCAGAGCTGCGGCAGTTGAACAATTATCAGTTTGGGGAGAAAGAAATAATGCTCAAGTTATAGCCCAACAAAATGGTGACCCAAGTGCAGTTATTTTTGATGCTGTGAATTCAGCAAAATCAAAAAATCTTGATATTGTTTTAGCTGATACAGCAGGCAGGCTACCCACACAAAAAAATTTAATTGATGAGATAACAAAAATCAAAAGAGTGATAGGAAAATGTCACTCAGAAGCGCCACAAGAGGTTATGTTGGTGATTGATGCAAATACTGGCCAAAATGCAATTAATCAACTCCAAATATTTAATGATGCTTTAAATGTCACCGGCTTAATTATTACTAAATTAGATGGCACCGCAAAAGGTGGAATTGTCGCGGCTATCGCAAAAGACCACCCTACTCCCTTAAGGTTTGTTGGTGTAGGTGAGAAAATTGATGATTTAAGAGTATTTAATGCCAAAGACTATGTTGAGGCCATGATTAAATGATTGTTTTTAAAAATGTTTGTAAGAGCTACCCTGGTAGCCCTGAAATTCTGCAAAATATAAATTTAGAAATCTTGCCGGGTGAGCTTGTATTTGTAACAGGTCCATCAGGCGCAGGGAAAACAACTTTACTAAAACTCATTTCAGCATTAGAAAAACCGAGTTCTGGGTCTATTGTTTTTGAAAGCCAAGATCTTTCTCAAATTAAAGATAAAGACATCCCTATCTTAAGAAGACGATTTGGAATGATTTTTCAGGACCATAAACTTCTTTACGATAGAGATTGTTTTAAAAATGTTGCGCTACCTCTAAAAATAAATAATATGACAAAGGCTGATACCTACAGAAGGGTAAGGGCAGCACTTGATAAAGTAGATTTGCTTCAAAAAGAAAGAATAATGCCCATTACCCTTTCTGGGGGGGAGCAACAAAGATTGGCGATTGCTAGAGCAATTGTTTCTAGACCCTCTATTCTTATAGCAGATGAACCAACAGCAAATTTAGATAAAGAATATGCAGAAGAAATAATGAATATTTTTTATAGCTTTCAACAGGTTGGCGTTACTGTGATTATCTCAACACACGAATTACCCTCAACTAAAATTAATTTTAAAAGGCTCCAACTTAACGGAGGGGCTATTCAGAATCTGATAAGCTATGATCAACTACCTTAATAATCATTATCAAGCTTTTCTAAGTGGATTTTCAAGATTCACCAACAACATTGGTGCGTCTATGATGATGATTGTTGTTATTGGAATTACCTTATGTCTTCCGAGTGCTGGAATTTTGCTTATTGAAAATGCAGGCCAAATTTCAAAAAATATTGAGCACGAAGCTGAGATTAGTATTTTTTTAGAAAAAAATATTTCAAAAGACCAAGTTGATTTTATTAATTTAAACCTTAAAAAAAATAGTTTAATAAAAAAAATTCATTTTGAACCTAAGTTAATTGCTTGGGAAAAACTTCAATCTAAGCTTGATATTGGTGTAAACGCCAGTGTTTCAACCAACCCTCTTCCTGATGCCTTTTTTATATCACTTAATACACTTGATGAAATTAAAATAAAAAAACTCATAAATAAGCTTGATGGTATTGATGGGATTGAAAACATCATAGTTGATGGTAATTGGATTAAAAAATTAAGAATTGCCTTGTCACTTGGAAAATTAAGTGTCATATTTCTAGCGGTACTTTTAATTATTGTCCTTCTGGTAGTTATTGGTAATACAATCCGACTACAAACTCTAACTTATAGAGATGAAATTGAGGTAAGTAAATTAATTGGTGCAACAAATGCCTTTATTCAAAGACCTTTTATGTACACAGGCATACTGTATGGGTTGGGTGGTGGCATCATCACGATATCCATTCTAAAACTATCAGTTTTTGGATTAAATACTGCCCTTGTAAAATTAGTTTCTATTTTCGGCACAGATATAGTTTTTAAAGACCTTTCACCCAAATATTATTTATATATTGTCGTTTTAGCAATGCTTATCGGCTTAATTTCATCCTATATTTCAGCAAGAAACTCTATTAAAAGACTTAAAATTTACAAATAAAATGTTGTTTTAATTGAACTTTATATAAAAAACTAGCACTCATACATAAAGAGTGCTAAAATATAATATATGACAAATACATTTTCATTATCAAAATATAACGTTACTGATAGTTTTGATTTGTATCAGAGAGAAATTAGAGCTTTTCCTTCACTCACTGCTGAAGAAGAGCATGAGCTAGGCACAAAATTAAAACAAAATAACGACCTTGAAGCAGCAAAAAAACTAATTTTGTCTCATTTAAAATTAGTCATCAAGATTGCTAGGTCTTATAGTGGCTATGGTCTTCCCGTGTCTGATTTAGTTCAAGAAGGCAACGTGGGATTAATGAAAGCCGTTAAGAAATTTGATGTGGATAAAGGAGTAAGGCTGGTATCTTATGCAATTTTCTGGATTAAAGCAGAAATACAAGAATACGTTGTTAAAAACTGGCGTCTGGTCAAAAATGCAACTACAAAGGCTCAACGGAAACTTTTCTTTAATTTAAGAAGTATGAAAAAAACATTAAAGCCATTAAGTCTCGATGAAATTCAATCAATTGCTAATGATTTAAATGTAAAAGAATCTGACGTAAAAGAAATGGAATACAGAATGAACGGCCAGGAATTAACAATTGATTACTCAGATGATGATTCTGATGAAGATTCATATAGGCCTATTTCATACCTAGAAGATAAGGCATTGAACCCACATGATACCCTTGATGAAAATCAGACTGAATCAAACAATTTAGAGTCGCTTAAAAATGCTATAGCAACGCTAGACAAAAGAAGTGAGGCAATTATAAAAGCAAGATGG